>JAYUEW010000157.1:0-21391 GCA_043739045.1 Synechococcales cyanobacterium | reverse complement strand
ATTGTTTTGGAGTACCACGATCGCAGCCGCATTGGAATATCGATTAAATTTTCTATTTGCAACCATTAGTAGTTTAGGGGGCTTAACAGGTAGTCTGTTTGGGCTATCACTTTTTTATCGAAATAGCTACCAATTTGCAGGTTGGAACTGGGAACAATCATTGCTCCTTGTGGGAGTATTCACATTTCTCGAAGGCATCGCCACAACATTTCTCGCGGGAAGCTTAGGTAAAATCTACAAACATGTCGAACAAGGCACCCTAGATTTCATTTTACTCAAACCCGTCAGTTCTCAATTTTGGCTCTCGACTCACAGCCTCTCGATCTGGGGAATTCCAAACATTTTATTCGGCCTTTCCGTCATTCTCTACTCTGGCTCAAAACTTGGGCTAGGACCAATCAATTATCTCGCTGGAATTCTGCCGATCGTCAGCGCCATCATGATTCTGTATAGCATCTGGTTCATGATGAGCGCCACTAGCATCTGGTTCACAAAGATCTATAATCTCACCGAAGTTTTAAAAGGACTGCTAGAAGCTGGACGCTTTCCGATCGCGGCCTATCCCTCTGCTTATCAATTTTTCTTCACCTTTATTATTCCGATCGGATTCATCACCACTGTTCCAGCAGAAGCTATTCTAAACCGGGTTTCAAACGGGACATCAATAGTTTCATTGTTAATTGCAAGTCTACTCTTTATTATTTCTAATCGATTTTGGCGATTTGCACTGAAATTCTATACCAGCGCATCAAGCTGATCGTTCATACAATAAGGTACATTGTCAGAACGCGATATCTCGGGACTCTCATGATCGAAGTCGAAAAGCTTAGCAAAATCTATGGTTCAACAGCAGCCATTCAAGACGTGAGTTTCTCAGTGGAACCCGGTGAAATCATGGGATTTCTTGGACCCAACGGTGCAGGTAAAACTACGACAATGCGAATCCTTGCAGGTTATCTCCCTGCTACCACAGGAACCGCTAAAGTAGCAGGATTTGAGGTTCATACTGATTCTCTAAAAGCGCGACAGAAAATTGGCTACCTTCCAGAAATACCGCCACTGTATCCAGAAATGACGATCGAAGGTTTTCTAGCTTTTGTTGCAAAAATAAAAGGAGTCAGCGCTGGCGATCGATCAACTCGAATAGATTATGCTCTAGAAAAATGTAACCTACTCGATCGTCGAAAAACCCTAATACGTAAGCTTTCTAAGGGGTTTAGACAGCGCGTTGGTATTGCCCAAGCGATCGTCCATGATCCACCAGTTATTATATTAGACGAACCTACTGTCGGGCTGGATCCCAAACAAATTATCGATGTCCGAAAATTAATTAAAGGACTAGCTGGAAATCATACGGTTATCCTTTCAACTCATATTCTTCCTGAGGCAAGCGCTATTTGCGATCGGGTCACAATTATTAAAAACGGCAAGATTGTTGCAACTAATAAGCCTGATAATTTGATGACTAACTTGCAAGTTAATACTAGCTACGATATTGAAGTTGATTCAAACTACGATCGGGTTCGAGAAATATTAATGGGGATTCCGCATTTAAATACAGTCACGATCGCTAATGCTAAAGCCTTTCGAGACGATCGTTTAAGATTACTTATTACCTCCGAAGGTTCTCACGAGATTGGCTGTGATATTTCTACAGCATTAGTGGCTAATGGCATTCCCCCCTATGAAATGCGGAGAATCCAAGCCAGTTTAGAGGATGTATTCTTGGAACTCACAACAGAAGAGATGAATATCACGCCGCCAATATTGGAGTCACCTGATGAATCCCAACTAGAACCCAGCGGAGAAGACAACGAATGAAACTAATTTGGGCTAATGTCTTAGCCATTTATACACGAGAGCTACAAAGTTATTTCATTACACCTTGGGGTTACTTAATTGCAGGTGTATTTTGGCTAGTATCAGGCTTCTTCTTCTCAATCCTTTACTATAATTTGACTGCCCAAAGCATTCTTATGGGAAGCGATCCAAATCTTCCATCAGTTGACTACGTCTATGAATTAGTTCGTACTTTTTTGCGAGTTTTAGGACAAGTTGTATTGTTCATTCTCCCGATTCTCTCCATGAACCTCTACACCGAAGAGCGTAAACGCGGGACATTAGAACTTCTAGCAACCTCACCCATTACAAATTGGGCTGTGGCATTAGCTAAATTAGGTGCCGTCGTGACCTTCTTTTTCACGATTCTCCTACCGATCGTAGCCTATCAAATCGTTGCGCTGGGTGGTGCGAGTCCTGCTATCTCGTTGGAGCCATTGTTGTGGGGCTATTTTGGACTACTACTATTAGCCTCTGCGATATTGTCACTTGGGATGTTCATTTCATCGTTGACCGATAACACAATTGTGGCCGCGATCGGAACCTTTGGCTTAGTGTTATTGCTCAGTTTGATTGATGCCGTTTCTAATTCAACGACTGGCATTGTAACTGATATTATTTCCCATATCTCCCTGTTAAAGCACTATGAGAATTTAGTTCAAGGGGTGGTAGATAGCAGCAGTATTGTTGCGTTTGTTAGCTATATTTTATTGGGAATATTTCTAACAGCGCAGTCAGTCGAGGCATTTCGGTTTCAGCGATCGTAATGATGAGGCTTTGCTAAGAGAATTTCTACTGCTATGTTGTTTTTAGTTTGATTTTTATGAATGCGTTAAAACAGTTGGCTAAGTTCTTTTTAAAAAATTCAGTTTGGCTAGGAATTGGCTTAATTAGTGCAGCCTGCACCTCCGGGTTGATTCTTGGGTGGATGGCGTTACAAACTGGGTTGACGATCGTTGGCATTGTTTTAATTGGTATTTGGTTGCTGATGTTGGGCCGCTTTGATGCTGCCAGTAATCAAATTAATTTCTGGCAACGCCGATCGACTCAAGCAGGCACTAGTGCAGTGATTTCGACCGTTTCGGTATTTGTGATATTGGGATTGTTGAACTTCTTGGCAGTGCGACATTTGTATCGTGTTGATTTGACGGATACGGGGCGGCTATCGATCGCACCAGAAACGCAACAGATTCTTAAAAACCTCAAACAGCCTGTAACGCTTTACCTATTTGACAAAGAACAGTCTCCCGAAGATCGTGAACTGCTACAAAATTTTCGCCGTCAAAGCCCAAATTTTTCCTTTGAATTTGTCGATCCCGATGCGAATCCAGCATTAGCTAAAAAATTTGAAATCAAAAATTCTAATCAATCTCGCGATGTTCATCTTGAATTATCTAGCAAAAATCGTAAATTATTTGTCCAATCTCTAAGTCCACAACAACGAATTTCTGAAACCCGTTTAATCAGTAGTTTGCTGCAAATTCAAAGCGATCGTAAACCTCGTATCTACTTTACTCAAGGCCACGGGGAACGTAGTTTAGATTCGGGTGAAAAGAACTATGGCGCGGCATTTAAGCTTCTTCAGGACAAGAATTTTGAAGTATTGCCATTGAATCTGGCCCAGACTTTACAAATCCCTAGTGATGCGGCGGCGGTCGTGTTGGCAGGTCCATCGAAGCCGTTTTTCGACGCGGAATTAAAGGCAATTCAGGACTATTTGGATCAGGCCGGAAATTTGATGGTTTTGATTGATCCAGAATCTCAGGCAAATTTGACGGAGTTGCTTAAAACTTGGGGATTGGTATTAGACAATCGAGTGGCGATCGATGCTTCGGGGTCTGGACAATTATTAAAACTTGGGCCTGCTGCACCGATCGTTCAAGATTACAACGGCAATAGTCACCCAATTACTAAAGAATTCGGCAATAACATTACCTTTTATCCATTGTCTCGTCCGATCGAAATTCAGGAGGTTGCCGGGGTTCAAGCCACTCCGATCGCCTTAACCAACAAACAAAGCTGGGGCGAAAGCAATCTTCAAGAAAAACCGATTAAATTGAATGAAGGCGATCGGCCTGGTCCCTTGCCGTTGGCGGTTGCATTAGTGCGACAAGTGATCCCGAAGCCAATTCCACCCACTCCCAGTCCATCATCCTCGCTTCCACCTGTTGATGCTAATGGTCAAAACCCACCTATTGTCACGCCGTCCCCAACCGAGAGTCCCACAGCTTCTCCAAGCACATCTCCAAGTCCTGTTCCGACAACTAGTGCCACAACCACACCTAGTCCAACCGTGAACCCGATCGCTAGTCCCACCACGGCACCGCGTGAATCCCGGTTAGTTATTTTTGGTAACTCCGCCTTTGCAACCGATGCATTTTTTGGTGCACAGCTTAATGGCGATATGTTTCTAAATTCTGTCACTTGGGTCAGCCAAGCCGATGGTCAGGCGCTCTCCATTCGGCCTCGCGAAATCAAACGTCGCCAACTCAGTGCAACCCCTCAACAAGTGCAAATTGTGATGTTGCTGAGTGCTGTACTGCTTCCTATTCTTGGGTTTGGGCTAGCCGCTCTGATCGGTTGGCGACGACGTTAACCCAGATTTAAATCTGATTCAAGTCGGATCCAAATCGATCGCACTTAACAAAGTCTTGAAAGTTTTAACACTTAATTGTCTCTCCAGTCGCCACCATGAGAATCAAGCATTCTAATCAACTGCTATTCTGATTTAAAGTTTCTTATGGCGGTAGGTTATGACAAGGTTCCAACGAGTGCCACAGGGTACTGCTTCCCCAGAAACTGAGACCCGCGATCGTATTCTGAAATCTGCTTTGAAACTCTTCTCCCGCAAAGGTTACGACGGCACCACCACCCGAGAACTCGCTGAGGCAGCAGGCGTGGCGGAAGGGACGCTGTTTCGGCATTTTACAAATAAAAAAGCAATTCTAGCGAAAGTTGCGACCGATGGTTGGATTGAAATTCTAACCGACTTGCTGACAGAACTAAGTGAAATGGGCAGCTACAAAGCGGTTGCTCAGGTGATGAAGCGTCGGATGTTGCATTTACAGGAGAATGCAGATCTGATGCGGGTATGTTTTATGGAAGTTCAGTTCCATGAAGATTTGCGCGATCAAATTCAAACCGATGTTGTCGAGAAGATGACGGATGTGGGGGAGGCATTTTTTCAGACGGCCATGGACCAAGGTGTGTACCGTAAAATGAACCCCCGCTTGGTTGCACGAGTATTTTTGGGTATGTTTGCAATTTCTGGATTTAGCCAAACCACCATCACCGATCCGGGTTCCACGGTGATGGAACTCAAGGAGATGGCTGAGGGTATTTCAGAAATCTTCCTCAATGGTGTGTTAGAAAAGGAGTAGTTATCGATACGTTTTCATCTATTTTCTACCGTTTTTTAACCAAATCCATGGCTACTGGACGTTCTAATACTATACATTCCCAGTCTGTCACCCGTCCGTTGATGATGATGTGTATGGGGATGGCTGGGTTGCTCTTATATCTCCAAAGCCGCGCTCCTCTGCCGCGTAAAGTTCCGGCGATGGTGGTGATGCCTCAATCTGTTGCTGAGCCAGTTTGGGGCGATCGGGCCGATGATACAAGCTTGACGGTGGATTTGAGCGATCGGACGGTTTATCTCTATCGCAATCAAAAATTAATAGCCAGCTATCGAGTGGCCGTGGGGCAACCGGGTTGGGAAACTCCTGTGGGCAGTTTTCGCATTCGTCAAATGATCAAAAATCCCGTCTGGCAACATCCTATCACTGATGAAATTGTTCCCCCTGGCACCACAAATCCCTTGGGCGTTCGGTGGATCGGGTTTGCGGCAGATGAGCATATGAAATTAGGGTTTCATGGGACAACGAGCGAGAGTTTGATTGGTCAGGCGGTATCCCATGGCTGCTTGCGGATGAAAAATCGAGATGTGACAGCATTATTTAGTCAAGTTTCTCTAGGGACAGTAGTAACAGTTCGACCCTAGAATGTGCTGAATTAAATTGACTGTATTGAGCTAAGTGCAGTCTTGACAAAAAAGAGACTCTTCCATTACTGAAAAGCCTCTCACGAGTATTACCGACTAAATGTGCCGTTAGTTCTAGCGATTTGTCGTAGCAGGATCCAACTCATGGGCGTAGGTTTGAAGCAAGCTACTAACTTGATTGAGTAGCTCTTGCTTGGTGCCCTTATTTGCAATTCCAGTTCGTTCAGGGAAGAATTCAGGCCGATCGAGACTGGTGGCGGTCGCTTCGTTCACGCATTTCGCAATGATTTCATGTAGCTCTTCCTTGGCCCGCGATCGTTGGTAAGCTGCACCTTCTTCAGTGGTGGCATACAGCGGCGGCAATCGGTTGAGCGCGTAGGCTGCAATATCCCCTAGATCAAGCGTTCGCTCACTGCTAGCCTCAATTTCAGCCACCCGCGCGATCGCCTCCGTCAGGACTAACTCTTCCATGACATTAATAAATTGCTTGCGAGGAACCGCGACGACTTCACCCGTCAACAGCGAACCCATCAAGCGATCGAGCGCCATATACTCTTCAATCGAAAGCTCAGAGGCCGTATCACAAATTCGACCAACTTCCGATTCCATTGCGGGGGTTAGGTAGCCATCTTGCAGGGCTTGTTCAACAATTTTTTCAATACTCATAAGTAATCCATACGCATAATGACAACAGACTCAAACCGATATCCGTTGGGTTACAATTCCCTAGATCCCCAGATAGACCAACTTTTTGTATGCAATTGTTTTGTTATTTATATCCGAATTCATAACTGATCGGATTGTAGATTAAAAGCTGCACCTGATTGAAAAATTATAAGCCTATCAATAATATTTATTAATATACACTTATTACAATATTACGTGTACAGGCTGTTGGGTCTTTCTGTCGGAGACTACCTTTCAGGATCATTCTCGCTCCAGTATGCCGCTATTGAGCGAAGGCGTAGTAATGTTAAGGTTAATATAATGTAACAATTTTCTCAGAAAATACGGCTCCCTGTGCAAGAAGATTTTCGCCTAATTTTAGATTTAGTAACAGTGTTAGCGGCGGCGGCGGCAGGTGGCTTGTTTGCTGCATTGCTGAAGCAGCCTGTGCTGTTGGGGTATTTGATCGCTGGGATTATTGTCGGTCCGACGGGGCTAGGCTTGATTAAAGAAGTGGTGCAGGTAGAGACGCTGGCGCAGTTCGGTGTGGCGTTTTTGCTCTTTGCGCTAGGAGTTGAATTTTCTTTTGCTGAATTGCGTAAGGTTCAGGTGATTAGTTTGGGCGGCGGTGGATTGCAAATTGCCCTGACCATCTTGATTACAACCTTGGCTTCACTTGGGTTGGGCTGGGTTACGTCTCCCGCACAGGGCGTATTTTTGGGCGCGATTTTGTCATTGTCCTCGACGGCGGTGGTGCTGAAATCCTTGATGGAGCGCAATGAAGCCGAGACCTCCCATGGGCAGGTGATGTTGGGCATTTTGGTGGTGCAGGATTTGGCGTTGGGGCTGATGTTGGCGGTGTTGCCTGCCTTGGATAAGCCGATCGAGGAGATTGGGCTGGCGATCGGCTGGGCTTTGCTACAGACTGGGCTGTTTGCGCTTTGTGCGATTGCGGCGGCGATTTGGGTGGTGCCAGGATTATTGCGGCTGTTGGCAAAGACGGAGAGTCGGGAATTATTTTTGCTGGGTGTGGTCGCGCTGTGTTTGGGGATTGCGTTAATTACCGAGGCGCTGGGGCTATCTATTGAGATGGGCGCATTTGTAGCAGGCTTGATGATTTCGGAGGCAGAGTATGCGGATGAGACACTGACCTATGTGGAACCGCTGCGGGATATTTGCGCCACAATTTTCTTTGCATCGATCGGGATGTTGATTGATCCAGTATTTGTTTGGAACCATTTAGAGCTGATTTTAGGCTTAGTTGCATTGGTATTACTCGGCAAATTTTTAATCATCGCGCCATTGGTAAAGCTGTTTGGTTATCCTTTACGGACTGCGTTAATTGCGGGTTTGGGCTTGGCGCAGATTGGGGAATTTTCCTTTGTGTTGGCGAGTGAAGGTCAGGTTTTGGGTCTGGTGTCGCGTCAGGTGTATCTCTTGATTTTGGGTACGACAGCCGTGACCTTGGTGGTTACGCCGTTTATTTTACGGGCCGTGCCAACCTTGTTTTCTTGGGCGGAGTCGGTGCCGTTTTTGGCAAAATTCTTAGTCCAATCCGACCAGCCGCTAGATGTGGCAGAAGACCTTCCCCAGAGCAATCATGTCGTGGTGTGTGGCTACGGGCGAATTGGCAAAAACATTGTCAAACTGTTGCGCGAGCAAGATTGCCCCGTGGTTGTGGTGGATCAATCCGAGAGCCGGATTCAAATGCTGCGAGATCAGGGCATTCCTTATGTTTATGGCAATGCGTCGAGTTTGTATGTGCTGGATAAGGCGGGCGTGAATGAGGCGCGCGGGATGGCGATCGCGTTGCCCGATCCGATGAGTATGCGGTTGTGTTTGAAACGATCGTTGGATCTTGCCCCAGAGTTAGATATTGTGGTGCGGGCGATTAAACCCCAAGATGTTGAGTCGTTGTATCAGCTTGGAGCGCGAGAAGTGGTGCAGCCTGAGTTTGAGGCGAGCTTGGAATTGTCAGCGCATTTGTGGGCGGGCCGTGGGTTGTCAGTCCCGTTAGCTCAAAAACGGGTGCAGGCGATTCGAGATTCTCGCTATGCAGAGCTGCTGCCTGCCCGATCGGGGGCACAGGTGGCCCGTGAGGTTAAGTCCGTGGTGGTGGATTTGAACAATCGCTGGTATGGCCTGCCCGATGATTCTCCATTATTGGGGTTAACGCTTGAGGAAACAGATTGTCGGCGGTTGACGGGTGTGACGGTGATGGCCATTCGGAGAGTAGGCGATCAGGAGATTGATTATCCCGATCCGTCTGAAACCCTAGAACAGGGCGATCGGCTTTTATTGGTCGGCGAAAGTTCTGAGATGGATGCCTTTGATGAACTGGCAAAGGGCGAGGCAGCAGTTCCTTCCCCGCAGAATTCTTGTCAGTGGGTTCGGGTTACGGAGAGTAGTAAGCTTGTGGACCATACTATTGCTGATCTCTATCGTTTAACGGCTAAGGTGATTCAAATTCAAGCGATTCGCCGGGATGGTAAATTTATGCGCTTGCCGGAGCCGGAAACCGTGATTGGCGGGGGCGATCGGTTGTTGTTGTGTGGATCGTTAGAGGCGTTGGTCGCGATGAATGGATTGATTTAGAATCCATAAAATCAGGGTAAAATCTCAGAAATCTAGAATGCGCACCGAAATACATGGCTGTACATGTCTAAACATCGTTTGAATTTGCGGCGCGATCGCACTAGACAAAAAACAGCCGATTCTTCCGTTTTGGTCGCCCGACTCATCGCGCTTTTGAGCCTAGGATTAATCACCATGAGCTTTATGTCATCGAGTGGACCATGGACAATAGCTCAAAAAGCAAAGCGATCGTCAGTTTGGGTTGACGATGACCGTCTGGCTGCTCTTGATGACGAGTCTGAGGCCAGCATTAGCCCTAAATTAGAGACCCCTACTTTGAATTTTGGAGTAGACGATGGAAATTCAGCCAACGCGAAACCTTTAAAAATGATTGCCCGCACCATTTTAGGCATACCCCTATACCTTGCCACAATAGACCTCAGTGATTCAGAAACCTTCATTAGCGTCGGCCTTGCCAATCAAGCCAATCAGGCTAACAGCGCCCGATCGACTAGGGGCGATGAATCCTTTGTGCAATTTGTGCGACGACACCAAGCTGCACTCACTATGAGCGGGACATTTTTCAGCATGGATGCCCAAAAACGCGTCATGGGAAATATGGTGTCCGGTGGGGAATTTCTTAAATACAGCCCTTGGGAAAACTACGGAACAACATTAGGGGTAAAAAGCGGCAATCGTTTAGAAATGGTTACGGCTCGAACCGACGGCAAACCTAACTGGCAAGACCATTGGTTCTCCTTAACGGCAGGTCCACGACTGCTGCGTAAAGGTCAGATTTCAGTCATGCCAAAACAAGAAGGCTTTACTGATCCCGGTGTAATGGGTGTGGCGGTACGGAGTGCGATCGGATTCACACCCAACCGAAAAAAACTACTACACGTTACCTTTGTTAACCCATTTCATTACAACAAGAAGCCGAAATTATGCAAGCATTAGGATGTTGGGAAGCCATGAATTTAGACGGTGGAACCTCCCTAGCATTAGCCAAAGGCAACCGAATCCTACGGGGCGCACGGCGAAAATTAACCAATGTAATCATGGTTTACGACACCAAATATCCCGCACCCAATGGACTGAAACTATCCTGGAAAGCATTTCAAAACTCTGAACGTTTAGCAGAGCAGTTGCCGAAGTGAGTCATAGGACAGGGCACAGGGCACAGGGCACAGGGCACTATAAAGAAATACCAATACTTGGAATGAATTGAGGACACTATGAAAACTAAATTCCAAGCTGTCAAACCCTAGCTGTTGATATTAAGGCAACACCCGCACAAATCAAAGATGCCTATCGCAATCTTGCGCGACAATGGCACCCCGATCGGTTTATTGATCCAATTGAAAAGCAAACCGCAGAAGAACGATTTAAACAAATTAATGCAGCTTATGAATATTTAAAAAAAGAAATTGAAGCTATGGATATTGGATTTGCACAATCATCTAATGTCAAATCTGATTTTAGATCCACCGCCAAACGAGAACGTTCCAGCACCCATTTAACTGCTGAAGAACTCTATCAAGAAGCTTCAACCCTGGGTAAAAATCGTCATTATGAAGAAGCGATCGTTATCCTCGGACTCGCCATTAAGCTTAGCCCCAGATATTCCCAAGCCTATCGCTATCGCGGATTCATTCGATCGGTTTTGGGCTTTGAAATGAGTGCTGAAGCTGACTTTAGACGGGCCAGAGCGATCGATGCCGGACTCAGCCCCCAAGCTCCAGTTCCCAGCCCCAAGACATAGCCGATACGTTCTAGTCTATCAACACGATCGCCATCCACAGCATCTATTCAGCCCCTTGCTTATTTTTAGCGAGATAGTCTTCGAGTTGCTTTCTTTGAGTAGTATTTAGAATGTCTTTGATTTCCTTTTGGCTTTGCTGAATTACAGCCATTACAGCCGTCTTCTGTTTTGTATCTAGATTCAGTTGGCCGATAACAACAGAAAGCTTTTGCTTACTACGAAGCTGATCAAACTTTACTCCTTGGTCTTTAGTTAATATTTTTTTGATTGCGATCGTCCGTTTTGTTCGACTTGATTGAATACTTCTTTTCTGTTTTTCATCTAACCTAAGTTGCTCCATAATTGGCAAGTCAGATTTTTTCATTCTCCGAGTTGCCGTCGCAGCAGATGCATTTAGAGATGAGATGGTGCTAAATGTTAGACTTCCTAACATCATAATAGCAACACATTTCAACGAGGCCTTCATCATAGTAGTTACTTGAAAACGTTAGTATCTACTTTTATTTTAGAGTCAGTTGTCAATAAATCAACTATGTGTCACAGAGAAAATCTTATAGAGAAAATAGTGGAAGGGACGATCGGGATTGTAGTCGCTCGTCCTGTGCTAGTACACTAGACAAACTCCCCTCGCTGAAGCCTCTAGCCAACACTATGCAAACTCCTCCGACAATGCAAACTCCTTCGACACGCAATGAACGTATGAAGCAAAAGCCGGACTGGGCCGGAGGAGATCTGCTGTCACGATTAGTAAATCAGCTCATTCGGACTAAGCCAGTCTATGCCGTCATGAAGCAGCAAGCTCGCAAGGTCTTGATTCAGACAGCGGAGAAGAATGGTGTGATGTGGCGTGCGAACTATGCGGCCTTGAAGGCCTCTGGAGTTCAGGTCGAACTTAGTGCGCTCACAAATCCCGATGTTCAATATCCCGATTATTATAAGGTTCCGTTCCATGCCTATGATCAGGGAAACTTGTGCTGGGATGCCGCGTTTGAGGCGGAGTCTGCAACCTATGCGATGGCATTACGGATTTGGAAAAATGAATCACTGACCGCAGATCAAGCACAGGCACGCTTACGATCGAGTTTTCACGAGGTTCTCGACCAACAGGGTATTACTAATGTTCGAGAGATTTTGGATGTGGGCTGTTCTGTGGGCATTTCCACTCGCACATTACATGACTATTATCAAGCAAAAGTACTGGATCTAAATCAATCAGGACATACAAATCAAATCGTCAAAACGATCGGTTTAGATCTGTCGCCTTATATGTTAGCGATCGCAAAGGCACAAGATAAAAATTGTTCAATTTCAAAATGGATTCATGCCCGCGCAGAAACTACTGGGTTTGCACCATCATCGTTTGATTTAGTTAGTTTGCAATTTGTTCTGCATGAATTACCCCGATCGGCAGCGGTTGAGATTTTTCAGGAAATGCGACGAATTCTCAGAAATGGCGGACACATAGCGATCGTAGACAATAATCCCAAATCAACTGTTATTCAAAGCTTACCGCCTGTACTGTTTACATTAATGAAAAGTACAGAGCCTTGGACAGATGACTACTATACCTTTGATGTAGAAGCCGCTTTAGCTGATGCCGGATTTGAATCCATAATCACCGTCGAATCTGATCCTCGACATCGGACTATTGTGGCTAGATCCTATGGCTAGATTATCTTGTAATCCTCCGTGTGACTACAAGAATCTTAAACTAAGGAAACATATTTGCGATGTCTTTTTTTAATTTAAATAAGGATCTAATTGCACGTAATTTCAGATTACTCTTACCTGGAATGACGATCGGTGCATTGGTGGCGGGATTAGGACAACTAGGATTGTGGCAACCTCTTGAGGAATTGACCAATACGTTAATGTTTCAAATTCGGGGCGATCGAGCTTGGGATTCTCGGGTTGTCGTAATTGAAATAGACGACAAAAGTTTAAAAGCATTGGGTGCGTTTCCCTGGTCTCGTCAGCGCTATCAAAAACTAATTGAAACTCTAACTCCAGCTAATCCAAGTGTGATTGGCTTTGATGTTTTAATGTCTGAACCGAGTCCACAAGATGCCGCACTAACGCAAGCAATGACTCGTCAAGGCAAAGTTGTCATGCCACAGGCTTGGACCCAAACGGCTGAGCCTTTACCGCCTACTCCATCCATTGAAGAGGCCGCTGTAGGGGTTGGACATATTGTTACTCCTCGCCATGCAGATGGATTGTCCCGATCGTTTAGTCCTATATTTGGCGACAAAACAGCATTTAGTATTGTCATCGCGCAGGCCTACAATCTTACTCAAACCCCGTCCATTGCTCTGCCAGATTTTGAATCTCAGAAGAACCAAAACATACTTAAAAATGTACTATGGCTCAATTGGCGATCGTCAACTAAAAATGCAATTCATTACTCTTTTGTTGATGTTGTTACTAAGAAAGTTCCGTCTGCTGCATTCACGGATAAAATTATTCTTGTGGGTATGACGGCCATGGCCGCAGATTCAATGTATACGCCTTTCGATCGTGTCATTCCATCCAGCGGTGTTTATTTTCACAGAACAGTTTTAGACAATTTGTTGCATCAAAATTTTCTTCAAGTTCCAAATTCGCAATGGCTATTTGGATTGATTATTTTAGGCGGAATCTTGAGTGCGAGTTTACCCCGATTTCGGTGGTGGATGCAGTGGAGTATTCTTGTTGGAAGTATAGTAGGATTGGGGCTACTAGGTATTATATTGCTCAGTATGAATATTTGGTTACCGACGATCGCACCTGCTCTAACACTAGTCGGGACGGGCAGTTGGGTCTTGTTGATGGATCGGCTTCGATCGCAGGTGGCATTGCAGTTGAAAGGTGAATTTCTGGCGGTGATGAGCCATGAATTGCGCACGCCGTTGAATGGTATTTTGGGAATGAGTCAATTGTTATTACTGAGTGAATTGAAGCCCCAACAGCGCGATCGGATTAGCACTATCCATCGTAGTGGTGAAATGCTAGTAACTTTGATTAATGATATTTTGGACTTTTCTAAACTTGATGCAAAAAAGATTCAAATCGAATCAATTCCATTCTCACTTCAAGACTGTATCCAAGAAGTTATAGAGTTAATTCAACCCAGTGCTGATGCAAAACAATTGCAACTGGCTAGTCAGATTGAATTGTTGCAGCTATTATTATCACCCTTGATTCTCGTGGGCGACCCAACTCGGCTTCAGCAAGTTTTATTTAATCTTTTAGGGAATGGCGTAAAATTTACGCATCATGGAGAAGTCCGGCTAACGATTAAAGCCGTGGCAGATACTCAAACTACAGGACGTTTTGGGCGATCGAAGCAGGCCCGATCGAAGCCAAACGAACCATATTGTACATTGCAATTTTCAGTCAAAGATACCGGAATTGGGATTGCTCCCGATCAACTTAATAAATTATTTAATGCATTTACTCAGGCAGATGCATCCATTCATCGACAATACGGTGGCACAGGGCTAGGACTTGTGATCTCACAGGAATTAATTACCCAAATGGGTGGGACATTAACAGTAGAGAGTGAAGCGGGTGAGGGATCGACATTTACATTTTCGCTTCAAATGCTATTGGCCGATACTACTTTAACTATTGAACAATCGAAGGCTAGTTCGGAGAATACAATTTACGCTCCAATTCTGACTCCTGTTTTTACCTCTGAATCTAGTGACAGTTCAATTCAAGATGATAATACTAATCAGAAAAAAGATATATCGAGTCTTCGGATTTTGCTGGCAGAAGATACTCCAGTAAATCAAAAAGTTGCGTTATCTTTTCTAGATCAAATAGGTTATCAGGTTGATTTAGTGAGCCATGGACAAGCTGTTCTCGATCGGTTGAAGGTCCAAAATTACGACATCATTCTGCTGGATATTCAAATGCCTACCATGGATGGCTTGACCGTCGCTAGAGAAATCCGACGTTTGGTCAGTAGGTCTGCGATCGACGTTTCTCCTTACATCATCGCCATGACCGCTCACACTAGCCTTAGTGACCAGCAAGCTTGTATAAAAGCAGGAATCAACAATCATATCGGTAAGCCACTCCGACTCGCTGAACTCACCGACAAAATTTCCCAAGCTGCTCAATACATTGGGCAAGCGACATCTACACCTTTATTACAAGATACATCCTGCCCACAAATCATACCTTCATCTCCTTCAATTTCTTCTGGGTTCAGATTATCTTCTAAAGGCCATCAAAAAATAGAGGTTCTATCACTAGATCGTACAGTTCAAAAAGAAAATAATGTTCAACATAATCAGATTGTATCTTCAGTTATCGCAAATCAGAATCAAGATTGGGATGAAACATGGAATTATTTAATGCAAATCACATTGCAAGACATATCCTTTTCCCTAGAACTGATTCAACTTTCGATTCAAGAAAATGAACAACGCATAAAAAAACTTTATATTGCGATTGAACCGCAGTCGGAACTAAACGATTCGATCGAGTTTGAAACAATTCAAGCGATCGGACATCAAATACGAGGATCCTGTGGAAACTTAGGATTAACGGTGCTTCAGAACTTAGGACGACTTCTAGAACAAGATGCTATGGATAGATGTTCAGATCATTTGATGGATTATATTCAGGCGATCGATCGAGCCGTTGATGATCTAATTCAATTTAGGCAACGCTTGATCGAAGTGCATATGATGAAATAAGAATCATTTCTCTTGAAATTTATACCCCGAAAATCTACTCTTAATAAGTATTCAAATTCTGTTCTAACGCCATGAAACTTTTAATTATTGAAGATGATCAACAACTGGCTGAGATATTAAAAAACAACTTGAAAAATCGCTATGTCATTGATATTGCTAACGATCGACCCCATGGCCTGCGACTACTTACCGACAATCGCTACGACCTAATCTTGTTGGATTCAGGCGCTGGCGTAACAGACGGATTGACGTTCTGCCAAGACTTGAGACGTTCAGGGAATCAGGCGTTGATTATGGTGATGTCTAGCCAAAACACCACAACGGATCGGGTCATGGGGCTAGATGCCGGAGCCGATGACTACGTTGCAAAGCCAATCGCTTTCGGAGAACTCGAAGCCAGGATTCGCGCATTGCTTCGCCGTCGGACCGTCAGTGAATTACCCGTTTTAACTTGGGGAAAATTGCGTATTGAGACATCAAGTTGTAGCGCTTTCTATGATGGAATGTCCCTAGGACTGACGGCCAAAGAATATAACATTTTAGAGCTATTACTGCGTCAGAAAGAGCGAATATTTAGTCAACGGGCCTTACTGGATGCGCTCTGGCCTTCGGATAACAATCCCAGAAGCGAAGAAATAGTCCGTACTCACATGAAACGACTGCGCCAAAAACTGCGACCTGTCGGGGCCGTAGATTTGATTGAAACCGTCTATGGATTGGGCTATCGACTGAATTCTGCATTAAAAGTAGAGACGGAAGCGGGACTCTACTCTAGTCCTGATTCCATTGCAGTAGTTGGAAAGCAAGATGGAAGCCAAGACAACACGATCACACAAGACAGTACGATTAGCCAAGACAACACGATTACGCAATTTTGGGAAAAACAATCGGGCCGATTTTTGCAACGCATTGCTGCGTTAGATCATTTAAGTCTGGCACTTCAACGAAATTTGAGTGACGAGGAGTTACGATCGCAGATCAAGCGCGATTGTATTCAACTTGTGGGCGCGATCGGAGGCGTTTGTTTTCCGCAGGCATTACCAAAGGTTAAAGCATTCGGCGAATGGCTACAGACTTCATCATTGACAACACTTGCTGATATGCAACATTTACGTCAACAAATTGCATCACTAGGCCAACTTTTAGAAGAAATCCGTCAAAGTGGGAACGATCGCTCCTCCCGTTTAGAATTGCGGCCTAGGATAATTCTAGATCACAATCCAGAACAGCGGATTCTTATGGTCGATGACGATCGTGAGTATGTAACCGATCTTATGGCGGCTGGCCATCGCTGGGGATTTCAAATTGTGCGAACCACGAGTCCATTAGCGGCCCGAGAGTCGATCGCACGAGTTTGTCCTGATATTTTGCTGGTGGATTGTTCATCAGGTACCCCAGATAATATTTCCTTACTCCAACTGTTACGGGAGCGCTGTCCCTACGTGCCGACTTTTGTTTTGGCAGATGGGGATGCCCTCGATCGTGTGGCTATTGAGAAACTTGGAGGTCGTGGATTTTATCGAAAGTCAATTCCTAAAAATGTCTTATTACAGCGCATTCAAGAATCTCTACCCCCAAGACAACCTCAGAATTTCATCACGGGTGGAAAGGTTTTAGTGGTGGATGACGATCGGGTGATATTGGCATTTTTGAAAGGAATTTTGGAGCCTTGGGGGTTTCAGGTCACACTTTGCAACGACCCGCGTGAATGCATATCACTAATTGAGCGAGATCCTCCAGATTTATTGATATTAGATCTGGAAATGCCTCAAATTCATGGATTAGTGCTGTGTGAACAATTACGATCGCAACCTGAAACAGCCTTACTCCCCATTTTGGTTCTCACGGCCTATCAAAATTTGGAAAACATTCAGAAAGTATATTCAGCCGGGGCCGATGATTTTGTGAGTAAGCCTGTCATTACGCCAGAGTTGATGACCCGAATTTTTAATCGATTAGAACGATCGGATTTAGTTAAACAGCAAACTGAACGGGATCCCCTAACTCATTTATTGAATCGTTCGGGTTCAATGATTAGATTTGAATCCATCATTGACAAAGCCATTGAAGCCCATCAGCCCTTATGTTTGGGATTAGTCAGTGTGGAGTCGATTGTTGAACTAAATCGGACGCTGGGGTATCAGGAAAGCGATCGAATTTTGAGCCGGGTGGCAAACCAGTTATTGAGCCTGAGTTATCGGGATACTGTCATTGCACGATGGGAGAATGGAGAGTTTGTCGTGATCCTGTCGGGATTAACCGCACAAGCGGGCGATCGAATCCTGCGTCGATCAATTATGGCGATGAAATCCGAGATGGCGAACGTAACCTTCGGTTTGGGAACAACTTGTTTGGATGGCGAATCAATGCCTGGAAACAGATCTGATCTGGTCGCGACTTTGTACCGATCGGCTATTGAGGCGTTGCGGACAATTTAATGCGCTTGATCAATGTGCTTGATCATTCAAAAAATTAGGAGCCGAGTTATTACGATCGGCTCCCTTTTTAATCTATTGCGTTGTTATCAAAGCTCTCGATCCCCCTACCCCGCTTAAAAAGGGGGAACCGGAATTCAACTCTTAGTCCCCCTTGTTAAGGGGGATTTAGGGGGATCGAGGTTTAGTTACTTTCTGTTGTTAAATGGTTTGATCCATTCACGAAGCTGATCCGCAGCCACATCGCGGCCACCTAAGCCAAACGCGATCGCAATTGCAACCGCCACCGCGCCGAGTAATAGACCAAACGCCAAGTTAACAATATTGGTCGAAACACCCGCACGCTCAAGCGCAATAGCACCAGAGAACGCCAAGATGACAATCCGAGCGACATTAGACAACGTGTTTGCTTCAGGTACTCCCGAACTACGCACTAGCTTAACCGAAAGATTGGCTAGGTATAAACCAACGGCAAAAATCAATATTCCCACCAAGGCTTGACCCGCGACCGCCAACAGCGAAGTCGAAACTGTTTTCAACGCAGGCAAGTTCAGGACATCGATCGCAGCCACTGACGCAACCAGCATTGTGCCGACCAATACGACCACACCCGCAATTTGAGACGGTGTTTGAGTGCCTTCCTCAATCAAATCACCCGATGGATTTACACCCAACCACACCAATACATTGTCAAAGCCAAAGCCCTGCAACAAACTGGAAACCAACTCAGCCAGAAATTTACCAACAAAGTACGACACCGTCAGAATTGCGCCAGCCGTGAAAATCTGCGGAATTGTGTTCATCACGCTGTTCAGCATGTTGGTCGCAGGCGTTGCGATCGCTGGAACTTCCAACGCGCCCAATGCTGCCGTTATCGTGGGGATCAAGATAAAGACATAGGTCGTCAATCCAGCCAAACCAGAGAGCGATTGACCTGTAGAGGTTTGATTTAAACCAATTCTCGCACCGATCGAATCTGCACCAGCCGCAGCCGCTAAGTTCGAGACAATTCCACGGACGATATTGGCAATAAACCAACCCGTCGCGCCAATAATCACGGCTTTCAAGATCTTCGGTAACGCACTCAAAATTTGATTCAACAGGTCATTCACCGGACCCAGAGACGCTTTCAGCCCCAATGTGTCAAGAATGAGCGGCAAGAAAAAGAGAATGACAAAATAGAAAATAGCAGTGGCTAACGTCTCGCTGAGAACAACAGCGTTTGTACTCGACGCACTCGTGACCTTGCTGTCAAGATCAAATGCCCTTGCCGATTGGATGACCAGATTTTTCAATACTGTCGCGACGACCCAAGCCAAACCGCTCCAGAGCAACGCTGCACCCAGTTTAGGTAAGAATCCAAAAACAGAATTCAGAAGTTCGTTTAGCGGCTGAGACACCATGGACAATTTCAGAACATCCAATGCTGCGACTAACGCCACTAACATGATGATCCAAAATACCACTGCACCCAGGATTTTCTCGATATTAATGTCCGAGCCACCTGTTAAGCTGCCCGCTAAGCGATCGTCTAGATCTGTCTGCTTCAGAAGTTTTTGTACGGTACTAGATACTAATAATGCAACTAGCCAACCGACAAATAGGATCGCAACGGCCCCAAGTAAGTTTAGTAGGGTGTTTCCAAAACCTGGAGGAATCATCTGATCTAGAACTACACCTAGGGGCATAGGAACTGCCGTCAAAGGGCCGGAACTAACCGGATCTACGGCAGTATGTAAAACATTAATGAGGTTCATATTAACTCAACCAACCAATCTTTTAAGTGAGAATTCAAGGAGGGACTTGTATTTTTCGACAAATATTAAATTTCAGAACTTCTGAATCTAATAATTATCAAAGACTGCCTAAAACAGATCCAACATTGATGTAAAGAGGAAATCCTACAGTCATTACCAAACTTGTTTCAACAAACACAGGATAGAACGTCATTACGTCATTAAGGACATACTTCAAGATTTTCAAAGTATACGTACGTAAGTTGAATTTTATGCCTGTACTGCGTTTAAAACATCGATTTAATAAAAGGCTGTGCTTTCCCACAATCTAGGAGATAATAGCGTTAAACTTCAAATTACAACAGTGAACCACGATACTCATTTATGTATTGACACCTAAATTAATTATCTGTAGGTCCATCGTTCAATCAATTCTTGAATCTGGTCATGGCATCAGGAAATTCTTGCTACTGAGAAATTACTCGCAAATTAATCAAAACCCTTAAACTTCTTCGGCTTCACTTACACAAAGCATCATTGACGAGTCTGAACTCGTGATGCAATACATCATTTTGTCGCGTCATACGTTACAATTCTTTAGCCTAATTGCAAGTCCCATCCCGCCCCAATCTGGAGCCATCCATGCTGCGCCTCGAAAAAATCAGCAAAACCTATCCAACAGGTGAAGTCCTCAAGGATATTAATTGGGAAGTTAGACCGGGCGATCGGGTAGGGCTGGTGGGCGTGAATGGAGCCGGGAAGTCCACCCAGCTCAAAATTATTATGGGTGAGATTGAGCCGACCACAGGCCAAATTATTCGACCCAATAGCCTGCGCATTGGTTATCTAAACCAAGAATTTGACATTGACGAGAGTCGTACCGTTCAAGATGAGCTGTGGCGTGCGTTTGGGGATGTCAATACTGTTCATGAGGCCCTGACTAAGATACATCATGCGTTGGAAACGGCTACACCTGAGCAGTTAGACAATCTGCTGGAAAAAATGGATAAGCTGCAACGGCAGTTTGAAGGGATGAATGGCTATGGGATCGAAGCAAAAATTGGCAAAGTGCTGCCAGATATGGGCTTTACCTTAGAGGATGCCGATCGTTTGGTGAGTTCCTTCAGCGGCGGCTGGCAGATGCGGATGAACTTGGCTAAGGTAATTCTGCAAGAACCGGACTTGCTGCTGTTGGATGAGCCGACCAACCATTTGGATCTAGATACTATTGAATGGTTAGAAAATTATTTGCGTGGGTTAAATACGCCCATGGTCATTGTTTCTCACGACAGAGAATTCCTCGATCGTCTTTGTAACAACATCGTCGAAACCGAGCGCGGCATCTCCACCACTTACCTGGGCAATTACTCCACGTATCTGTTGCAAAAATCTGAGCAGAAAGTTGCCCAACTCGCAGCTTATGAGCGTCAAAGCAAGGAAATCGAAAAACAACAAGAATTCGTCGAAAAATTCCGAGCCAGCGCCACCCGAAGCACCCAAGCCAAAAGCCGCGAAAAGCAACTGGACAAAATCGATCGGATTGCAGCACCTGAGTCGGAAATACGCGGTCTGCGGTTTAAATTCCCCGAAGCACCCCGCAGTGGTCGGGAAGTGGTGATGGTCGAGAATATGACTCACTTCTTTGGGGAGAAGCTCCTTTTTCTTGGGACCGAGTTATTAATTGAACGGGG
>JAYUEW010000156.1:0-3703 GCA_043739045.1 Synechococcales cyanobacterium | reverse complement strand
GCTTCTGTATCCGTGACAATGAATTCAATTTCCGTCACCCTTCGCATCATCTGATGAATGCGGGGACGACTGTCACTGCCATTAAAATATTGACGGACTCTCGATCGGAGTTTTTTCGATTTACCAATGTAGAGAATTTGGTCACTCGCATCCCGCATGTAATATACGCCGGGTTCCGCTGGAACTTCCTTCAGGCGCAATTCCAATTGATCTAGATCCTCCATCAACGGCAAAACTTTTAGGGAAAGTGCTTTTTCTGCTTCCTTCGCCGTCTCTGTCGCAACCATGATGTTCTCCCGCACTAGTCCTTATTATAGTTTAGCGTTATGCGGCCAGACCGGGGAGTTGGTCGGGCCGCAGCTATGGATCTACTTCTTACAACTACAAGTTTTGCAAGTGCAATCTGCTCCACATTGGCAGTTGTCGCCGCAACTACAAGTCGTCGTCGTTCCAGTGGTAACAATGCATCCGCAACGAGTAGTGTTTGCAGCGATCGTTTCTTGAAGGGTCAGTTGGGTTGTCATAATCGCGTCCTGATTAACGGTATGGGTTCATCCTAAACCCTGTAGTCAGCTAGAGAGTCAAGGGGTGATTCAAAAATAGTTTTGCGGCAGAGTTCCCATGTTGATCCGGGTTCTTTCTGTAGGAGACTTGATACTTATCCGGTGATCTGTTGTCTATAGCTATCTTTTTTAAAACGTTAGCCTCATGGATTGGATGGGTAAACTATGGCTGCTGTAGAATTACGCTATTACAGATCGAAGCACCACTCTTATCCCTACGTCCTTATGCTAGACCAGTACCAAATGACGCGCCAAGAAGCTCTCGATCGTCTGCGAGACTTCGGTATCCAAGGTGAAGATGTCTACTTGATTGACCTTATTCCCCTGGTGGAAATGATTTGGTCGGATGGTCAAGCGCAAGCCAGCGAAATCGGCATTTTCAAAGATTACTTAATTAAACATGTGAACAGTGTCAACACGATCGCAGGCTACAAAATGCTGACGATCGAAAAAGCTGAACGATTTCTACAGCGATTTCTGACTGGTCGCCCGTCTGAAAAACTCCTGCACACCTTACGATCGCTCGTTCCGCCATTGCGATTGTCCAGCTCCGACGACGATGCAAATCAAGCGTTGCGGGAATCTGTTTTACAAGGTTGCTTAGATATCGCGGCAAGTTCAGTGACGGAATATCCATATCAGGCGATGGAACGGTTCTGTTCTGATGAGAAAAAGTGCTGGTTTGAAATCTTTGATACGCTGAACGATCGCAGCAAGCCTACTCCATCTAATTAGCCATCGTTCTAATAATTTCTATAACAATTACCAATAACTAAACGATTGGTGCAGTTAAAAAATTGCTCTTATTTTTAATATCTATCTCGATCGTGCCCTACGTTAAGACTCACCCGAAAGGCCAGTAATCCATAACAAATCTCAGGTTAGCGAGTAGAATCGAGTTAACTTATTTTATTCCAGTCCGATCGTTGTGCGAAAGTTCCTATCTTGGTTTTATCCCCATCCTGAATCAGCCCTCAATGTTCATTGGCAATTGACGCAATTAAGCTTAGTGCTGTTGCCCTTCAATACGTTGTTGGGCGCGGTTTTGATGTTCTTAAACTCCTGTTCGCTCTGGGCGAAATATGCCAACCAATTTGTTCAAAGTCTACTTCATCAGCTTCTTTTGATCTTGGGCGTTTGGATGGTAATTATTGCCCTCTTTGCCGATCGAAGAGATTTCTCGCTTTTGGGTCTATTTAATTTCCTGCCATTTTTTATAGCATTCATTGCTCAGAGCCGCTTGTTTCGATCGGTGCAGCAGCTTAGGCAATTAGCCTGGATTTTGGTGGTGCCGTCCCTGCCGATTTCGGTGTTAGCGATCGGGCAAATGTTCTTTGGCTGGGGCTTTCACTTTAAATTACTCTCGTTTGGTGGCGATGGTATTTTATTAGATCTGTTGTTGAAATCGGGCGGAGTGCCTGCTGGACGCGCCTCATCATTGTTTTATTATGCGACTATCTTAGCCAGCTATTTAGTGATTACATCTACTGTTAGCGTTGGTTTGTGGGCTGATGCGATCGTCACTCGAAAAACCGCTCGACAGGAAGCCCCGTTTCCTCTATTCCTGAAGCTACCGACGATCGTTCAAACAACTTTTCGCCATCCCTTGACGCAATGCAGCTTATTAGGGCTGTCCGTGGGACTCAATTTCACGGCCCTCTTTTTGACCCAATCGCGCAATGCTTGGGGGATTGCCTTGGCGGTTATCTTTATTTTTTCCATTGTACTGGGATGGCGTATATTGTCTGGATTGCTATTATCATCGGTAGGAATTGTCACGGCTGCCGCCTATGGAACACCTCCCTTGAGTGACTGGGCCAGAACTGTTGTGCCTGCCATGATTTGGGCTAGGGTGAATGATGATCTGTTTCTCGATCGCCCGATCGCCTCTCTTCGATTAACCCAGTGGAAATTTGCAATTTCGTTAATTGAGAAACGCCCTTGGACCGGATGGGGATTGCGAAATTTCAGTGCGCTCTACGAAACGTCCACCGGATATCTTATCGGACATCCTCATAATTTATTTCTAATGTTGAGTTGTGAAATGGGCATTCCAGCGACATTATTGTTCTATGGTTTGGTGGGTACGGTGGTTGGGAGCAGCGTTATCCATGGGTATCAATCCAAACTTTCAAACCACGACCGGGCCATTCATTTAACACTATTGTTAGCGTTTCTTTGCTGTACGGCCTTTAGTCTATTTGATATTCCAATTTTTGATGCTCGAATCAACTTATTTGGTTGGATACTTTTGGCGGCGCTTTGGGGATTTGCTAGTGCGCCGCTTAATTATCAGGCTCAAGATTATCAAACTCAAGCATTAGACTCAACTAAAGGTGAAAGTTAATTAACTAACTTCTGGCTAGTAGCTTGATTTAAGGCTTTTTTGATACGCCGAATGGACCTCTTGAACACTGTATTGATTAAGAAAAATTCGGGCAAATTGTTCGGCAAGTTGTGGCTTTTTACGATCGATTAACCACTGTAACCAAGGTTTCATGGAATGTTCATTGAGCGCACCGCCCACAGATAAAATATTCCACAAAATTCGGTGGAATACTGTCATTTGAATCATGATTTTCACATCTAGAGTTGGATGTTTTTTGTAGAATACAACGCCCATTTGCCCACGTTCGAGTTCTTGTTCAATCAGACGTGGAAGCCGATCGAGTGAAAAGGCTGGATGCCAGTGATAGCCCATTGCTTCAGGGCATTTCACCATTTTGATGCCACAATTTTTCAGCCGTACTCCTAGTTCTAAATCTTCCCACCCGTAGAGGTCAAATCCTAAATCAAATAACCCAACATCGAGTAGCCAATGTTTAGCGATCGCGACATTCGTTGTAGCAAAATAAGCATTTGAAAAATCAATAATTTTATAAGGCTCGCTAGTTGGCTCCTCAAAGTTTGCCGTATTAATCACCGCGCCATAGGTGAAAATTTGGTCATTCCCTAATACTTGTTGTTCTCGCATCAAGGCTGTTGCATGACATTGTAGAAAGCTTGGTGTAACTACAATATCGCTATCGATAAAAATAATCGTGTCACCGATCGCCTGTTCTACCCCCAAATTACGCGCCGCAGATGCACCTTTATGGGCTTGTTCATAGATTTTTAAATGCGGTAACTCCGCCATGGTG
>JAYUEW010000155.1:0-8513 GCA_043739045.1 Synechococcales cyanobacterium | reverse complement strand
CTTTTCTGATGACATTATTAAATCTCTGGCTGAGATTGCTTGGTGGAATTGGGATATTGAAAAAATAACGCGTAATTTAGAGATCATTGTTGCGGTAGACATTGAATCATTATTGAACTGTGAGTAGACATTCCATCATTCCTCTATGCGTGAATACTCAGAGTTTACGATGAACTCAATTCCACCCAAGAGAGAATCAAAATTTTTAATAGATAAATATTGAAATAACTTTAAAGACAGATTTAAAAAATTCTCGCAAAAATGCGGATGCACCTTTACGAGAGTTGATTTTCGCTTAATTTTTAGAGGATTTAGAACTGTGTCAACATTGTGCCAAACGAATTGTTTTAAAACTCGACATTCATGGGAGTACGCGGGAAAGGAATCACATCCCGAATATTCGCCATCCCCGTCATAAACTGCACCAGCCGCTCAAAGCCAAGCCCAAAACCTGCATGAGGCACTGTGCCATAACGTCGCAAGTCTAAGTACCACCAGTAAATCTCCGGATCAAGTCCCTGGGCACGAATCCGAGATTCCAAGACATCTAGGCGCTCCTCACGCTGCGAGCCACCAATGATTTCCCCAATCTTCGGAGCCAAAATATCCATCGCTGAAACGGTTTTACCGCCGTCATCTAAACGCATATAAAAGGCTTTGATACCTGTCGGGTAGTTAGTGACAATTACAGGCTTTTCAAAATACTCTTCAGCCAGCCAGCGCTCATGCTCGGATTGCATATCAATCCCCCATGCCACGGGATATTCAAAAGATTTATTAGATTTCTCTAGAAGGTCGATCGCTTCCGTATAAGTCACACGAGCAAATTCACTATTGATAATATTGTTCGCTGTATCTAAAACACTATCGTCAATACGTTGCTGGAAAAACTCCATATCTTCTTGGCAATTTTCCATCACATGTTTAAATACATATTTCAGAAATGCCTCCGCCAAATCCATATCACCTTTCAAATCACAAAAAGCCATCTCCGGCTCCACCATCCAGAATTCAGCAAGATGTCGAGAGGTGTTTGAATTCTCGGCTCGGAAGGTCGGACCAAACGTATAGACATCACTGAATGCCATGGCCATAATTTCGGCTTCAAGTTGACCGCTAACCGTGAGATAGGTCGGTTTACCAAAGAAGTCTTGGCTGAAGTCTACTTTACCTTCTTTAATTGGCAACTTATTTAAATCAAATCGGGTCACCGAAAACATTTCCCCGGCCCCTTCACAATCACTCGCTGTCAATATTGGCGTATGCACCCATAAAAATCCGCGTTCTTGGAAAAATTGATGGACCGCTGCTGCACAAGCATTTCGGACTCTAAACACAGCGCTTAATGTATTGGTACGCGATCGTAAATGTCCAATGTCTCTCAGAAATTCAAACGAATGACGTTTCTTTTGCAATGGATAGGTTTCTGGGTCAGCCTCGCCATGAACCACAAGAGCGATCGCTTGCATTTCAAGGCGTTGACCTTTACCGGGAGAGGGCACCAGTTTGCCTTCGATTTCGACCGAGGCTCCGGTATTAATTCGCTTAATCGATTGGGCATAGCCCGCGATCGCGTCACTCACTACCACTTGCAATCCTGCCATCGAGGAGCCATCATTCACTTCAATAAACGTAAAAGTTTTTTGTTCACGCTTAGTCCGAACCCAACCGCGAATGATAACCGTGGTATCGGGTTCGCCACTACGGAGGACTTGGGAAATACGGAAAACGGAGCTTTGAGTCGGCTGAGTCATGGAAAAACCGCGCTACACATCTACTAGAAGAGATTATTGATCATAATGTGAAATAGGGATTAATTGGGGAGATTGAGAGATGCAAACCATAGAGGCCACGAGGCTGAAGCATTGGAATGTGCTGGAATATCGCCCCATGACTGAGTTAGGAATTCTCAATCCAGATGAACGAACAGAATTGATTTCAGGACAAATTTTATTTAGGGCTGCCAAAGGAACGCCCCATGCCCCATGTATGTATTGGCTCTTCGTTTACTGGCAGTGGCGTTGGATTCGCTGTTAATCAATCAGCTTTTTTTCGTGAGTACTCAAGACCCGATTCAATTGGATGATTTCTCGCAACCAGAACCCGATTTGCGGTTTTATTTAATCTGCATTCCTTAGATAAACCTGAATTACTTCAGCGGTTCTGAGCGCGGCTGTTCCAAACGGATGGGGGACTGATTTGAGTCGGGAACCCCTCGCATTCCCATCGCCCACGTCGTGAGTCCCCAACCAACCACAACGCCCATGCCCCCAAAGCGTACGATCTGCCAAAAATACTCACGAAGTCCCAACCAAGACACCAATTGACTTTCGAGACGCATTTCTACGTCATCCAGTTCAGCCGCGAGTCTTTGTAACTCTGCCTTTAGCTCCGATCGGCTTGTTTTCAGGTCTTGGTGTTTAGCTTGCAATTGATCTCTAAGTGCTTCGTCGGCTTGCACTTGGTCATACCGATCGCGAAACTCACCAAGGGTTCGCTCTAGCTCCAGAAGAGCCGTACCGATTTCATCAGAATTGGGCGCGATCGGCAAAGGGGCAGACTCAGACGGCATAATAAAAGAAGAATTAAGAGCTTGATTAAAATCTATGACACAATCTACAATCCGTAACGCTGTCAACCTCGATTCAGGCACAGAACCTCTTGAACTGGCCCAAGCCCTAGCCCAGACCTTGGCTATTGGCCACAAAGACTGGCATCGGCTCCAAGCTAATCGTTCAGCTCGGGCCAAGGAGCAAGCGGCAGTGGCATTAGTCTATTTGCTCAAGGGAGACAATGACCAAGCCCTAGCCCATCTTCAACAAGCAGCAGGATGGCTCGATCGATCGATTTCGTCTCCTGGCTGTCCGCATTAGACTTTGAAGAATAATCTACGCTTTTGGGCCTAGAAGAAGTTTGCGGCTATTTCGGGTTTGCTGCTGATGACACACCATGACGCAGGACACATTGGCAATGCGCGAGGAATAGTTACCGGGTGCTGCCGTTGAACTGGAGGTTGCACCCGCCATGGGCTGACAGAGCAGCGTCAACAGACAAGAACAACCTGCCAACAAGACTAAATCAAGCTGACGATGATTAAAGGATAAGAAATGATGCGCTAACCGATGGGTCATGAAAGGGTACGGATGGGGGGACGTTTCTGGAGACAAGATACCCTAATTTTAGCCAACTTGCTCAGAGATAAGAGATCGTTGGACGGTCATTTAGGTAAGAATCGGCGATCGCGACGTGAATCGCATCTTCTTACAAAGACGTAACTGGGTGCCGCAAGGGTTCCACTGAACTTGATCAAAAACTTGATGCAATATAAATAAGCCACGCCCGGATTCAGTATCATCACTGAGCGTTTCTTCTAGATTAGATCTATGAGCATCTGGCGGCGTAAATCCAGCACCTTGGTCACAAATAAGCCACTCGCACCGATCGTCACTGTGGGAAAATAATACCGAAATGCTTTTACTTGGGTCGAGTTTATTTCCGTGTTTTGCTGCATTTACTAATGCCTCTTGTAACCCCAAATGCACCTCAGCGTGCCAATGGGACGGAATACAATCGAGCAGTAGCTCTAAAACAGGTAACAAATACAGCGTTGATGTAAAACTAACCGTCATCGCCGATCGCCCAGTTATTCGAGTTAATTTCGCGAACACAGTAAACCCCGTACCACTAAATCAACAATGTCTTTACTCCACATTCTCTAATCTTACATGAACTTTAGGAAGAGATTTGATATTTTCTGGGGATCGTATTTTTACTTAGAAGACAATATTAAATAAAGCTTAAATCGATCGAAGTGATGTTTGTTGGACTTGACGCTTCAACGATCGCAGGTCTTGATGAAGCCCAGCTACAAGGTCGCGGTTGGTTGGGTTGGCGGCAAGGGCTTTTTGCAGATAGCGTAGGGCTTGCGGATAGCGACGATCGCGCATGAGACGACGACCCTGTTGTTGGTAGGCAATGGCACACCACTGCTGGACTTCGAGATCGTCGGGCAGCTTCGAGATCAACGCCTCCACTAGGGCGATTGCAGTGGCAAAGCGCTGTTGAACAAATAACTCGCGCAACCGGATATGGGCATTGTATTTCAGTAAATTTTCTGGCGTTTTATCAAAGGCGACAGAAGCCGAATTTTTTGGGGGGCTTGGCGCAGTATGGGCTAGAAGAAATTTATAGGCGATCGTGATCGTGAGAAAAATATCTGACGCAGTTTGATTAGAAGCAGTTTGATTAGAGGTAGCTTGATGTGCTGCGGTGTCAGGATGGTGTTGACGTGCCAAAACCCGATAAGCCTGTTTGATTTGCTCGCGGGATGCACCCGGTTTTAGCCCAAGCGATCGATAATACTCCTCCAATTTCATGGCTAGCCTAAGACCCTGATCATAATAAAATGGCAGAACTCAATCTATGAATTCTGCCACCTCTTTCTAGATTTGGACGGAAAACCCTATTTCAAGGTTTCAATCACCTGGTCAATCAGACCATAATCTCGGGCTTCAGCTGCCGACATAAAGTAATCCCGATCGGTATCTTTCTCGATTTTCTCAACCGTTTGACCACTGCGCTTAGCCAGAATCTCATTCAGCAACGTCTTGATGCGAAGAATTTCCCGCGCCTCAATTTCAATGTCCGTTGCTTGACGACGACCCGTTCCACCCAGAGGTTGGTGAATCATAATGCGGGCGTGGGGCAAAGCAAGGCGCTTACCTTTGCTACCCGCAGACAACAAAAATGCACCCATACTAGCCGCCAGACCCACACAAATGGTGATCACTTCTGACTTGATATATTGCATCGTGTCATAAATTGCCATTCCAGCCGTGACGGACCCGCCAGGGGAATTGATATAGAGATAAATCGGCTTAGATGGATCTTCCGAATCCAGATACAACATCGCCGCAATGATGGAGTTCGCAAGGGAATCAGTTACTTCTTGGCCCAGGAAAATAATCCGCTCTTGGCTTAGGCGAGTGTAGATACTGACCCATTGCTCGTAGGTGCTACCGGGTAAGCGGTACGGGACTTTTGGCTCGCCGATAGGCATGGGGAAATCGCTCCAATTGATGATAAATATTCAGGTCCAGACTCTAAATTCCAGCAGGAATTGGTGTAGGCAAGTCTTTGGTGCTTTCGAGGACGCGATCGATCAGGCCGTACTCCTTCGCTTCATGGGGCGTTAGATAAAACATCCGATCGGTATCTTTGGCGATTTTTTCAACCGTTTGCCCCGTGTTTCTGGCCATGATGTCGAGGACGGCGGTTTTGTTGATGATCGCTTCCTTCGCCCGAATTTGGATATCCGTCGCTTGACCTTGGGCACCCGTGCGCGATTGGCTCAAAGTGATAGTCGCATGGGGCAAACTCGCTCGAAATCCTTTAGCACCTGATGACAAGATCATCGCCGCCGTCCCCATAGCCTGACCGAGGCAAATGGTGTGGATAGGCGGTTTGATGTACTGCATGGTGTCGCAGATAGCGAAGGCTTCGGTCTCATAACCAATGGTCTCGCCGTCGTACCAGGAGGTTCCGGTGGAGTTGATATAGAAGAAGATGGGCTTCTCGGGGTCATCAAACTGCAAGTAAAGCAACTGCGCGATGATCAATTCCGTGACATCAATTCCAATGCGACGTTTGACATCATCTGAAGAATAAAGTGGTAAACCCAAATAAACAATCCGCTCCTTCAACAGAAGCGATGCAATATCCGGGGGCGGAGTGCGGTAGGACTGGTCGCCGTAATACTGTGTCTGACTCATAGCGTTTAATCTCGGGTTGCCTGAACCTGTAACAACAATCTGCGCACCCACAGGTTTTTTGGCCTGCCTGAACACCCTCAGCTACAGGAGCGAGTTTCTCTATAGTACCGCGCTACGCGAAGTGAAGTGGGATTTTTCAGTGGGGAGAACCGTATTTTTGTGATGTGGTGAGGGAATGCGGCGGGAACAAGCTGGCCCTACGTCAAAAAAAGTCAAAAAAATAGGGTGAAACCTTAGTGGCTACACCCTTACTCGCACCTAATTCAGCTATTCATGCAACGCTCTAATTCAAAATTCTTGCATCCAATACATTAATTAATATTAAAGGTAAAGAGTTCAGAAGATTGAGGAGAAATTACAAGGACGATCGATGTCGATCGCCCCCGTAACGTCGATTCATAGTGCAGTCTCGTAACTGAAATAGAGTTTCTGTATAAAAGAAAGTCGGGACTTGAATAAATGTTGTGAATAAGTTCGGCCTGGATATGTACTTAGAATAGCGGGTGAAAACACTGATGGGATGTGTTGCTTATCGATTTTTACAGTGATTTTACAGAAGCATTCTTTAGATGAAGAAGAGCTATATCTTTCAGTAGAGAATCCGGAAGAGTGCAAGGTCTAAGAGGAGATATACGATCGTCCCCCTGAAAGACCTATAAACTAGGAATCATATTGATGGATTTGAGGAGTGGCGTGCAGATGAGTGATGAGATGCAGGATTTTGTGATTTGTGATGGTGATTTGACGATCGATCGTCTGGAGACTTATTTAGCGGGTGCGACCATTGCTGTTGACACCGAAACCATGGGATTACTGCCTCAGCGCGATCGGTTGTGTTTGGTCCAGCTTTGTGATGACCAAAACCGAGTGACGGTGGTGCGAATTCTGAAAGGCCAAACCAACGCGCCCAATCTAAAAACCCTAATGGAAGCAACTCAGGTTATGAAGATTTTTCACTTTGCCCGCTTCGACATCACGACTCTGAAATATCACCTAGACATTGCCGTTAGCCCGATTTTTTGCACTAAGATTGCCAGCAAATTAGCCCGAACCTACGCACCACGACACGGATTGAAGGATTTGATTAAGGAAGTGGTGGGTGTGGAACTCGACAAAACGGCTCAGAGTTCAGACTGGGGCAATGCGGCGAATTTGTCAGATGAACAACTACGTTATGCGGCAAACGATGTGCGTTATTTGATTGAGGCTCGCGAGAAACTGACAATAATGCTGGAGCGAGAAGAACGCTTATCGTTGGCGAACCAATGCTTTGGATGTTTGCCGACTTTTACGGAATTGGACATCGCACAGTACAACAATCTCTTTGAACACTAAGTCTCTTTGAACACTAAGTTACACGGCTTCTAAGCTAGAGCAAAACGACTGAAAGAAAGAACGGATTGCTCTAGCAATGGGTGATTTTGAAATAATAGCCGATCGCATTTCAGCAGTATCAGGAGCAAATGGAATACCCCAAGTTGCGGCTAGAACATCGGCCCATTCAGCACCGGGAGCAATTTCTTCAAGGCTCATGAAGTCATCCATGAAGTCAGAAACTACGATGTAAGTGGGTTCTGGAATGTAAGAAGATTGGGTGGAGGTTTCGGAGAAAAGAGTATTGAACATAATAGCTTTGACTCCATCGGTACGGTTTGATATGTGCAAAGCCGAATCTAGGACAGAAATTCAGCGATCGAAACTTAATTAAAACTTACAGCTATATTTGTAGTAAGGCTAGAAAACTCGATGGAACTCACGAGCAAGTGAATCGTTATTCTCGTTACTTATGTTCAAAGATTACCACATGCCTCCGTATAAGTACGCAAGTATTCGAGATGGCTTAATAAAAGTTTACGCGAACTTTACAGATTTTATCCACTTTCAGGATTGAAAATAATGGCTCCCTCGCAAATACTGAGACTAACGCAACAAATTCAGGTCGATAAATGGAGAATAGTATTGCTTCTATTGGCTTGTATTTCTATCGGGAACACAGGAGTTCAGGCTGCCGAATTGCCTGCAATCGAGCCTGATTTGCCTGAAGAAGTGCTGCGATCGGAGATTTTATTGGATGGTCGATCGCCATTCGATGGCAAACGGCTGACGGCGACAGAATATACGGAATTGCGACAGGAGATTGAACAGGCGAACGCGGTAGAGCCTCAAGTCGCGTTCAAGATTCGGAGATTGGTGGGACTGATTAAATTTCGGAAGTTTATTAAGCGGGTCTTACCGATCGTGCCCATTAAGTAGTTTTGCATAGGCGACAGAATTTGAAAGGGAAGAGAAATAATGGATCCGTTATCAATGATATTATTCGTTCGTGTCTTTTCATTCTAGGGAAATTACACTACTAACGATCGGCGCAAATTCAACGGCTCCGCGATCGCCCTCTTACAGGTGAAACTCCCGATTCAATCATTCAGTGAATGATCGATCGTTACCGGATGACTGGGAATTGGATGATTTTATATTTAGATTTTTTAAGGGGATTTTAAGGGCGATCGGTTGTAGAATGAATTAGTTATAGGTGTAGGGTAACGATCGGCGGAAAGTAGCGAGATACATACCCGAATCAGGGAGATATGCAAAAAATTTCTTGCTAATAATAAATAGTTCTCCCGACACGCAGCTTGCATAAGATGTGAAATTCTCCTTATAGAACCCGTTTGACATCCTAATCAGAGGCTGAAAGCCGCTTTATCATTAGCCTAACAAAACAGAGGTTCATTTTGGTCATCG
>JAYUEW010000154.1:0-4923 GCA_043739045.1 Synechococcales cyanobacterium | reverse complement strand
CTAGATCTAAGCAGAGTGGGTAGACGGTCTTTAACGACCGTAGCGAGGATAAAACTGTGGGTAAGTCCTACGGTTAAACCCCTGTCAGCAAAATCTCAGCCTCTTTAGAGCTGAGAATGTTAAGGTCAAAGTTATGGCGGCACTCAACTAGTCTGTGGAATCCATCCCTATGGGCCAGACATACACCAGACGGAATGCAGCGATCGATCTATTAAGCCGACTGAGTTTAAGGTTGAAGAGGACCGATCGAATTTCCCATCAGATTGGTGGAATTCTTAGGTATCCCAGATTCAAGAGTTACTCGCCTTTGCCTCACGATCGCGCTTTCGTTGACGCAGTGCAATTAAATGACATTTCACGAGATCGACCCCAGCCCGATCGTCCTGTCTTGCATACAGGTCAGCCGTCTTCAAAAATGCCACCGTTGCCTTATCGTCTTGGCGCTGATTGGCCATCGCTAGGGCATAGTTGTGGTGTGCTTCAGGACAATCCGGCGATCGCTGAATGACTTGAGTGAATGACCCGATCGCACGTCTGTAATCACCGCTGCAATAATTGCGAATCCCCGTTTCAAACGATCGGCGACTCAACGTTTCAAGTGCCATTGGTGGCGGAATTACCTCCAAAAATAACACTGCAATGCTGCCACCGCCTTGGTAGGCCCAAATCATTAATCCTACGCCCGTCAATGTGACCAGCCCCAACACCAATAGGACGATCGTTAGGTTTTCGCTCAAGTCACTCATAAAGGGAAATAGTAAAAGAATGTAGTATTGATAGTACGGGATTGTCGTGGGCTTCGGGAGGTGGCTTGGGATGAATGGATCGTCCTAGCGATCGGAGCGCTATCATAAGGAGTCCACTCAGTCCAATCGGTGTGTGCACCCTTGACTTCATGAGCGCCTAGAAAATTATTGGGAACCTTTGCCAGAGCTGCATCGTCAAGACTCTGTAATAGCAATTCACAATCATCGCCCGGTCTGCACGTCATGAATCAATTGTCTGCCACTGCCTGGTCTGGAGCTGAGAAATCTTCATTGTCCATGCCTGTATCAGTCCAACAGATTTCAAACTACGATTTGGTTCTTCAATGCCAAACGGGAATTCGTCCCGATAAATCGGCATTTTCTGAGCTAATGCGTCGCTACCAGTCCCATGTGGATAAGGTGCTCTATCATCTCGCCCCCGACTGGCAAGACCGGGCAGACTTAGCGCAAGAAGTGTGGATACGAGTTTACCGAAACGTAAAGAAGCTCCAGGATCCCGTAAAGTTTCGGGGTTGGTTGAGCCGAATTGCGACGAATTTGTTCTACGACGAATTGCGCAAACGGAAGCGAAACGCCACACCACTCTCCCTAGATGCGCCTCGTATGGTGGGAGATGGCGAGATGGATTGGGATATTGCGGATGATGGGCCTGGACCTGTTGAAGAATTGGGAACCCGCGAGTTTCATGAAAAGCTCCAAATGGCCATTAGCGATTTGCCTGAAGTTTTTCGTACCACTATTGTTCTACGGGAAATTGAAGGGCTAGCCTACGAGCAAATTGCTGAAATGACAGGCGTTTCCCTCGGCACAGTAAAGTCTCGCATTGCCCGCGCCCGATTGCGATTGCAGGAACAGCTTCAGCCCTATCTAGATGATTAGCGCCTAGCGCATTGACTGGTTTACTAATTAGCTTACCGATTGATTTGTTATTAACGCATCACCTACCGCCATGAACTCCTCTAACTCCCGCAGCCACGACTCTCACATTTCTGAATCTAATATTTCTTGCGGAAACCTTCATCGCGATCGCTTTGAACTGTTGAGCGCGTATATCGATCATGAAGTGACAGCAGACGAACGTCGTCAGGTGGAAGCTTGGATTAATGAAGATCCGGCGTTTGCAAAAATGCATCGTCGCATGACCAAATTACAGCTTGGGTTTCAACAACTTCCCTCACCCGTTATGGCGGAACATGTGGATCTGACGATCGCAAAAGTAATCAAAAAAGTCGATCGGTCTTGGCCCGACTGGCGTGTATTGACGGGAATTGGGGGTGCGGTTGCGGCAGCGGCGGCGATCGCAGCAGTGACGCTTTTCCCAAACACATCGCCCCAACTGGCCACCAAATCGCCCAACACAGTCACCAAATCGTCTGACCAATTGCAACTGCCGGCTCCCAGTCCCTTAATGATCGCCCTAGATCAACCGATTTTTGTTCCAACGAAAGGGGCCGTGGCAGACGATATGAAGCCAGCGCAATAGTTAGAGTGATAGTAGTGGTCTGGATTTCTGCAAAATGAGACACCGCACGAGCGATCCTTAAAGTCGTATGATTTATGGGGTCATCGATTGGTAAGGATTTTCACCCATGCGTATTTTGTTTGTCTCGGCAGAGGTCGCGCCTGTTGCTAAGGTTGGTGGCATGGGTGATGTCGTGGGTGCGCTGCCGAAGGTGTTGCGATCGATGGGCCACGATGTACGAATTTTCATGCCCTACTATGGAACATTGGCAGCCAAGCTGGAAATCCCGACGGAACCAGTTTGGTCGGGGAGTGCAATGTTCAATCGGTTTTCGGTCTACGAAACGGTGTTGCCAGGAACCGATGTGCCCCTTTATTTGTTTGGTCATCCGGCCTTTGATCCCAAGCGGATTTATTCTGGTGTAGACGAAGATTGGCGATTTACGTTTTTCTCGAATGGTGCTGCCGAGTTTGCTTGGAACTATTGGAAACCGGATGTTGTTCACTGTCATGATTGGCATACGGGAATGCTTCCGGTGTGGTTGCATCAGACTCCAGATATTTCGACCGTATTCACAATTCATAATCTGGCGTATCAAGGTCCGTGGCGCTGGAAGCTCGAACAAATTACCTGGTGCCCGTGGTACATGCAAGGCCACAACACCATGGCCGCTGCCGTTCAGTCGGCAGATTGGGTCACGACGGTTTCGCCCACTTATGCAGAACAAATCAAAACTGAAACCTATGGTGAAACATTAGAAGGATTGCTATCGTTCATTAGTGACAAAACCTCTGGAATTGTTAATGGAATTGATACGGAAGTATTTGATCCGGCAAATGATCCCGCGATCGCCCGCACATTCACGAGCAAAACTTTAGACGATCGGGTCTTCAATAAAGCGGCGTTACAACAGGAAGTGGGCCTAACGGTGAGTGAACCGACCTTCTTAATTGGTGTAGTGTCTCGGCTGGTGGAGCAGAAAGGGATTGATTTGATTTTGCAGGTACTCGATCGGTTTTTAGCCTATAACGATGCACAAATTGTGGTGTTGGGAACGGGCGATCGGTATTATGAAACGGCATTATGGGAATTGGCGGCGAAATATCCGGGACGTATGGCGACGTATTTGCTCTATAACGATGCCTTGGCCCGTCGGATTTATGCGGGTTGTGATGCGTTCTTGATGCCGTCGCGATTTGAACCCTGTGGGATTAGTCAAATGATGGCAATGCGGTATGGTTGTGTACCGATTGTTCGTCGTACGGGTGGCTTGGTGGATACGGTCAGTCATCATGATCCGGTGGCGGAGACGGGGACGGGCTATTGTTTCGATCGGTATGAGCCATTGGATTTGTTTACATCGTTAGTCCGAGCTTCAGAAGCATTTAGATTCAAAGCATTGTGGTCGGGGTTACAACAACGCGGTATGGAATCAGATTTTAGCTGGGAGGCGAGTGCGATCGCGTACGAGTCGATTTATAAGAAATTGGTGGGTGCTCAGGAATAGTAGGCCAGGTGCATTTAATCGATAGCCGCAGTTAGGCTTGTGAAATATTGCAAGCCTTCCCAAGTTAAAAGAATTTAATAGTGAGTGGGTAGCGATAGTTTTGGCTTTTGCTGGCGGCGATCGCTCCGAAAATTGGACAAATTAGGGCGATTAAAAATAGAATTACTAACAGAACAATATCCAATTCCTATAAAACATAGTATTCCAAAAACAATTCCATAAACAAAACAGGAAATTATGAAATTAATTAAATCCTGACCATGTTCATTTACAAATTCATTTTGATCGCGTGCATATAGCCACATTCCGATCGGAACTATCACTCCAGCCATAGGAACGAGATAGGCTGCATATTGAGACAGATGCATGACTGTTGCATAAGTACTGAGTGTCATTCCCAAAAGATCTTTACTGGCGGCGATCGCAACAGATCGTCCAATGCCAGAGTCTCCGCCAGAGATGAGTACTACTTTTCCCTTCCAGTTGAAGAGGTTTCATCTCTTCGGGAGTGGGCCTAAATTCTGTGTTTTGCATGGGTTCTAAGAATTTTTTGTTTAGGGTCTTCCTCACAATTATTCAGTGTTGTCGTTGAGCACAGGTCTGCATTTAGAATTTTCTCAAACAATACTTTAGGTATATAAAACTCCATAATTAGCGATCTATCACTCTATTTAGAGGGAACGCTGAACTAGAAAATTCCTTACTTTTAGTAGACTTAAAACATAATCTATAGCTGTTATTCTAAGCAAATGAAGCTTCACCTTATATTTTTATATTGTGGACAAAATTCAATTGCAAACAGGTATTTGTCCTATGAACTCTGAGAATAAAAATAATATCAATCAAGCAACAACTCCTGGACAACAAAATAATTCTACAGGGATGGACGGTATCAATGCCCGCCCAATTACTAAAGACGAAGAGGCTTACCGCGATGGCTAAGTACGAGGTCGTAGCATCGATGAGACTAATCAGTATAATCGGGAGCGGAACGCTGAAAATAACGGACTCAATAGCGGTGTGATTATTGGCGGTATTTTGGTATTCTCAGTTGGTCTGGGGGCCGCCGTTTGGGCTTATGCAAATCGTGACATGACAACTCAAAATCAGCGAATTGCTCCTGTAACAGTCCCGGCATCAACTAAGCCTAGCGTCATGCCAACAGCTCCCGCCAATCAAACGACGAT
>JAYUEW010000153.1:0-5039 GCA_043739045.1 Synechococcales cyanobacterium | reverse complement strand
CACTGGATTTAATCAATTTCTTTTCGACCAGCGATCGGACTTGTCGCTGTATTTTTTCCATCGGATGAGCAACTTGTTGCAGCATACCTTGAGGGGGATAAATTGTAGTTTGAGACAAATTAGAACTGCTTAAGCAAAGCTTTGAATATCAATTTCAATTATTAATTATAGCTTACTTATTCAGTTCTTCATAGAAAAGCTTCAAACTTTGTGTCATTAATTGTCAAGGTTCTACGTACAATAGAGTCAGCAAAGCAAGTTTTTGTGGCTCAAGCTCATTAATCTAAAATCAAATTCTATGAATATTTTTGGCAGAGTGTTTGGGGGATTCCTCGTATTGATTTCCCTAGGTTGGCTGGCGACGATCGCGGGTATCCGTCCCGGAAACAATAGTAATAACCAAATCAATAGCAATCCCTCAGAAAGTAATGTAGCTGCTCCAGCAAAGGCAACCTCAGGAGCGGCTCCGGCGACCACCAGCACAGCTAAGACTTCTACCTTTAACGCTGGTAATACTGGAGCCGCCAATACCGGAGCCGCCGGAACAGTCAAGCCTGAAGTGGACATAGATCCTAGGGCCGCAACCACTCCCCGTAAAGCTGACACAGTCAACGCTCCAGCCCAACCTACTGCACCTGCTGCCGCGCCGCCTGTTGCAGCGGGTTGGTAAGTATTGGTACGATCATAAGCAGTTCTTGACTAAAGAGCTGCTTTTTTAGGGCGTGATGATTCAGTTCTGGGGATCGATGTGGTGATGGGATCGGAAGAGGTATTGATTGTGGGTGGCGGAGTAATGGGGCTATCGATCGCCCTAGCACTCAAGCAAAAAGGCATGACAGCACGGGTAGTATGTCGCAATCCTCAGGAGGCCGCAAGCCTTGCTGCTGCTGGAATGTTAGCACCACAAGCCGAGGGATTGAGTGCGGGATCTATGCGGGATTTGTGTATCCAAAGCCGTGATTTATATCCGACTTGGGTGAAAGATTTGGAAGTCATTGCACAACGCAGTACCGGATATTGGGCCTCGGGAATTTTATCTCCTGCATTGAATGGTCCAGAGGCAAGCCCGTTTAACCACGATCCTAATCAGTGGGCCGATGTTTCAAAAATGCGGGCCATTCAACCGACGTTAAGTGATGAAGTACAGGGCGGCTGGTGGTTTCCAGAGGATGCTCAAGTCGATAATCGCAAACTTTATCGCGCACTTCGAGCTGCCGCAAGGGTTCAAAATATTCCCATTCAAATCGCGACGGTCACGAAATTTATTCATACGGGCGATCGGATTACCAGCCTGATGACCACGGACGGCGAACTGCAAGCACAACACTATGTTTTAGCCACGGGTGCTTGGTCTCAGGAGTTATTGGCCATCCCGGTTAAGCCACGTAAAGGCCAAATGCTGGCGGTGACGATGCCTATGGAGGACGGTTTACCCATAAGAACAGTATTATTTGGCGAGGATATTTATCTGGTGCCGCGTCAGGATGGACGCTTGGTGATTGGGGCGACGAGTGAAGATGTTGGATTTTTACCGGGGAATACGCCCTCAGGAATTATGCAGCTTTTGCAGGGGGCGACGCGACTGATTCCCGCGATCGCCCACTGGCCCATAGAAGAATTTTGGTACGGGTATCGCCCGGTTACGCCTGATGATTTGCCGATTTTGGGAGAGAGTCAGTACCGGAATCTGACCTACGCGACAGGCCATGGCCGCAATGGCATCTTACTCGCACCCCTTACCGGAAAACTAATCGCCGATTGGATTACAACTCAAACTAACAATCCCCTGCTGGCTGCTTTCCATTGGTCTCGATTGATAGCGTAGTAGGCGCAGGTGCAGCCATAAAAGGTATCTTGCCGATCGTACTTCAGTCCCAATTTATCTAAAATCCGCAGAGATATACTGTTTTCGGGTTTGACAGCGGCAATGATCCGATCGAGTTCTAATGCCTCAAATCCGTAGGTCAGCCATGCCGTCGTGGCCTCAGTGCCGTAACCCTGGTTCCAACAATCATAAGCAATGGTGTAGCCCAATGCCGTTTCTGCGGTCTTGGGTAAGTACGCTAACCCACATTGCCCAATCAATCTATTATCTGCAATGCGAATAATTCCCCACAGACTAAAGCCATGCTCAGCTTGATGATCCTGCTGACTGTGAAGATAACTAGCCGTCATGGATGGAGTTTTAGGTCGCCCGGTGGCAGTGTGCTGCATGACTAATGGATCGCCCAAAATCGCGCACAAATCGATCAAATCAGCATCCGTTAATGGACGCATCAACAGACGGGGGGTTTTAAGAGTTGGTTCTAAAAAAGCTGGTTCAACGTTAGGTGCAATCATGAGGCGCACTTTCAACGGAGCTTGTCAAGATTAGGCCGAACTTTCGCACGGATAGCGATCGCCGTAATATTGTCATGACCGTTCACCTCATTTGCCAAGTCCACCAACTGCCGAACCCCTTGATCCAGGCTCATTTGTGAACTCATCATTGGATCCAAATGGGTCTGCCAATGCGTCTCTAATAAGTCATTATCCGTCAAGCCATCGGAGGCGAGTAATAGCAACGTATCTTCTGCCAACTCGATAAACTGCACATCGGGTTCCACATAGCTCTCATCCCGTGGCCCCAGTGCCTGAGTAAGCTGATAGGCATCCATGCGCGAATAGGCGATTTCTGGATCCACACCCCGCTGAATTTCTCGTTGCCCCACTTCATGATCGATCGTAATTTGCTCTAGGCCACGTTTTCGGGTGTAACGATAGACCCGACTATCGCCCACATGGGCCACCGCGACGGATGTTCCACATAAAATCACGAGGATTAATGTCGTGCCCATCCGACCATTCCCCATGCGCGCATCGTCTTGATTGCGATCGTAAATAGCTTGGTTTGCCAGGTGAATTCCTTTACGGATGATGGTGCTTGGAGGCAGTTGGTTTGATAAGGTGTTCCATCCTAGACCCGATTGAGCCGATTCCTGGGTGGCCCAATACTCTTGAAAAAAGTTCTGTAATGTCTCGACCGCCAGTTGACTTGCGACTTCACCGCCCGCATGTCCGCCCATTCCATCACACAGAATGTACATCCCGCGCCCTTGAACCACACGCCCCGTTGGACGTTCTGCCTTGGTCATTTGAGTAGAAAGACTGAAAAAATCTTCATTATGCTCTCGCTGCTGCCCCACATCCGTCCGAGCAGATTCCTCAAGGCTGGAGAGCTGCATGGGGAGAACGATCGTCGGCATATCGTCATGCTGTTGACTGTCTGCTAAGACCTTTAGCGGCTGCGTGACACTCTCATCCAATTTGTCTATGTCTAAATCACTCAGATCCGGGTGGATATTCTCAAAGTCGTCAGGGGGGAGAGTCATGATTGAGAAGAATTCTTGAGTAGAGAGAATTAATTGCGACGTTAGAACGGTGTTGATGGAGCGTTAGCCCGTTGTCAACAAACACTTTTAGAATTGTTTCACAGCATGTTCCAGTATTCTGACTTGCAGGATGCCCTAAATATGACAGAGGATAGCAGTATTTGCATATTTAATGATATTTCAACGCCAGCATAATTTTATTGGTAGTCCTGCTCACTATTCATAATGAAGTTGGAATCATGAAGTTTCGATCGGGAATCTAGGTTCTTAATCTGCCTTCATAGAGTTGTGTCGCCTGACGTGCCCCACGCGTTACAATAGCGATCGTCAGACACCCCAGAATAAAACAGCAAACTACTATGACAGCTGCGACTCCTGCTAGAACTGCTATTGCTAGTCAATATGAAGCTGTGATTGGTCTCGAAACCCACTGCCAGCTCAGCACCAACACCAAAATTTTCTCCGACAGTTCGACGATGTTCGGAGCGCAGCCGAATACTCATATTGACCCCATTTGTATGGGGTTACCCGGAGTGTTGCCAGTTCTGAATGAAAAAGTGCTGGAGTATGCTGTTAAAGCGGGCTTGGCCTTGAACTGTGCGATCGCGCCTTACAGTAAGTTCGATCGTAAACAATATTTTTATCCAGACTTGCCTAAAAATTACCAAATTTCACAATTTGACTTGCCGATCGCCGAGCATGGTTGGGTTGAGATTGAAATTTACGATAAAAAATCTGGTACTTCTAGGCGTAAAAAAATTGGGGTTACTCGTCTGCACATGGAGGAAGACGCGGGTAAACTTGTCCATGGTGGCAGCGACCAGCTTGCAGGATCCACCTATTCACTAGTGGATTACAACCGTGCCGGAGTTCCGTTGATTGAAATTGTGTCTGAACCGGACATTCGCACCGGTCAAGAAGCGGCAGAATATGCTCAAGAAATTCGTCGAATCGTTCGCTATTTGGGCGTTTGCGATGGGAATATGCAAGAGGGTTCTTTGCGCTGTGATGTGAATATTTCAGTGAGAAAGGTCGGCACCGATCGTTTTGGGACTAAAGTCGAAATCAAGAACATGAATTCGTTCAATGCGATTCAGCGGGCGATCGAGTATGAGATTGAACGCCAAATCACCGAAATTGAAGCGGGGGGCACAATCATTCAAGAAACTCGGCTGTGGGATGAGGGCGCGCAGTTAACCCGATCGATGCGGATTAAAGAAGGGGCTAGTGATTATCGTTATTTCCCAGAGCCAGATTTGGGACCGATCGAAGTTTCGGATGCTCGTCGTGAAAGCTGGAAACGTGAATTGCCCGAATTGCCTATTCTCAAACGTCATCGATATCAAGATGATTTAGGCTTATCGCCTTACGACACTAAAGTATTAACGGACGATCGGGCCATTGCCGAATATTTTGAAGCCACGATCGCCTCTGGTGCGCCCGCAAAACAATCGTCTAACTGGATTATGGGCGACATTAGTGCCTATTTAAATGCGAATAATGGCATGACGATCGTAGACTTGAAAATTAAACCCATAGAGCTAGCTGAACTCGTTAACCTGATTGAAAGCGGGACCATCAGTAATAAAATTGGCAAGGATTTGCTGCCGGAGCTGCTAGAAAATGGCGGATCTCCTAAGGCGATCGTAGCCAAGAAAGGGTTGCTAC
>JAYUEW010000152.1:0-3909 GCA_043739045.1 Synechococcales cyanobacterium | reverse complement strand
TTTAAAGACGATCGCCGGATCTAGCCGTGTCACCTTTTGGACCGCAAAAATGGCCGAACCCATACACATCACCACGGTCAAAAGTAGTACTGCTGCTGCTGTCGAGGGTTCGATGAGAATCATAATCCCTCGTGTCATCTGCGTCCATTGCCCTAACGTTAGACAAATGCCCATGCTAGGGATATATCCAAGAATCGCCATCCAGAGACTTTGTTCAATAATTATTCGGTAAATTACGCCATTTGAGGCTCCCATGGCCTTCAGCGTCCCAAATTCTCGAAGATGGTCGGCGACAGAGGCATACAAGATTTGGCCCACCACCACCATCCCGACAATAAAGCCGACCGTTGCCCCTAGGCCCAAAATAAAGCCAACGCCTGTCCGCACTTCCCAATAGTTCCGGGTGATGGCAGCGATTTCGGCTTGAGTTAGGACTTGGGTTTCAGGTAGGGCGCTCAGGAGACGCTGCTTGAGTTGAGGAAGGTCTTGGCCGGGTTTGGCGCGGATGAGGACGTAGCTAATCGGGTCGCTGAGGCTCAAGGGTTTCGGAGGGGTGAGGTCTCCATTTTTTTGCCCGAGGGGACGATTTTTAAAGCTGTTGGTGCAGTCTAGGTCTCCACTAGCTTGACGGATGCAGTTAATGGAGCTGTTGATTTCAGCGTCGCCGTAGGTATTGGCGGTCTCTAGTGAGGAAAATAAAAAGGGGCTAGAGGCGTTAGATTGGACATCCTCGGCGGTGCCTACAATAGTGACCGGAAGTCCGGCAATTGAGCCTATTCGAGTGTCGTCTAACCCTAGGGATTTTTGAACGCCACTGGCGACGATCGCGGTATAGGGTTGTTTTAAGGCATTTAGATTGCCGTCAGATAATCTCCATCCAGCAAACAGTTCTCCATCGGGATTGAACCCAAAGATACGAGCGGGGGAGAGTTTGCCATCGTGTCCGCGCCATCGCCCTGCCCGGACTAATAGAATTTCAGCCCGATCGACTCCTGTGACGGTCATGGATTTATTGATGTAATCCGCTGGTATGGGAGACGTTAGCTCGAAGGCCACCATTTCCTTGGATGCGACCCATAAATCTGCACGGGCATAGTCAATTACGATGGCGGTCGATCGGGAAAATCCTTTTAAAATCCCGAGTTGAATGGTGACGAGGCTCACGGCGAACATGATTCCGGCTTGGGCAACGAGAAAGCGGGGAATGTCTTCAAAGAGATTTTTACGAGCGATCGAGGCCATGGGGAAACAGCTTGATAAGGATGGTTATGGATTGCTGAGGATTTGGATGAGTTTGTGCGCAATCCGATCAGCAGCTCCACATTTTCCCATCCGTTGTGGACCGTTGTGGACGATCGCGGTCAATTGTTCAGAATCTTGTAGGAGTTGACGTAAGGTTGAGGCTAATTGATTCATTTCCTTTACATAAATAATCGATCGGCCCAAGAGACGGGTCTGAGCTTCGGCAAAGGTGGGCGTAAATTGTGGTCCTTGACCGGGCAATGTTATCGCAGGTTTTCCCAAGCCGATGAATTGTTCTGTCGCGGTTCCGGCCATGGCGATCGCGAGGTCTGAGGCATAGGCATACTCTGAGAATTTTGCCATGCCTAGGGTCAACCCATGAGGCCGATCGGGCCTGGAATATTGATCGGGGTTGTCGGTTTGTTGCCAGTTATTTTGAATCAAGGCGTTGTGGATAGTTGCCCGATCGAGATCGCCCGACAGCGCAGTAAGAAATCTTATGGGCCTATGGTCAAAGTGTTCAGCCAAATTTTGCAAGCCCGATAGAATCACGTCCCAGTTCCGATAGGCTTCTGGGGCACGGGAGCCAGGAAGCAGCAAAATAGTTAAGGATTCGCTTAAGGATTTGCTAGAGTCAGAGGCGATAGGTTGAGGATCCAAATCCATCATGGGATTACCGAAATCGTAAGCCGATAGTCCAAAGGTAGTCAAGGTTTGAGTGGTGATCCGATCGCGGGGGAAAATAGCTTTGCAGTTGGGGCGGCTCATTAACCAACGCTCCCAGGGAAGATAAACGCCGCCTGTAAGACGTGCCAACCGATCGTCCCACCAAGATTTGCGCTTGTGCCATCCGGTTTCATCTCGAAGATAATACTCAGATTTTGCAGTACCAATAAAGCTGTAATTCAATCCGCTTTGCCATGCAAACAACAGCGGCACAATGTCCCCAACGGCCAAAATAATGGCAGGTTCTGCCTTACGTTTACAGTCTTTTGACCATTCTCGAACGGTTTTTAGTTGATCTAGTGTCAGGGTTAACAGTCCGCCTTGAAGGTCATTGGCCAACTGTTTACGATCCATATAAATAAAGCCACCGGACGGCATGGATTTGACCGTGCCGATGATAGAAAAGCCCTGTTTTTGATAGGCATGACCTTCACCGACGATCGGTAATACTTCGATCGTCGGCGCATTTGGGAGTTGCCGAAGCGCTTTGAGAATTTGGAGGGCAATGGTATCTTCACCGTGGCCATTGCTAAGACAAAGCAAACGCATACAGAAAACTCAGATTAATCAAATATATAGCTTCATAATAGTGGAAGGCGGGTAATTGCTATACTTTATGAAACTCCATAACGCGCATTAGAACCCGATCGAACAAATTCGGGTCATCTGCATCAAACCATTCAATTTCTTTAATCCCATTGAACCAAGTGCGTTGTCGTTTTGCAAATTGTCTCGTGTGCATAACCGTCAATACTTCGGATTCTTCTAAGCTTATTTCACCGCGTAAGTACTGCCTCACCTCCTGATAGCCTAAGGTATTCAAAAGCGGTAAATCATCACCATATTTCGCGACCAAATTTTCGACTTCATTTACAAATCCCAATTCAAACATTTGTCTTGTTCGCCGAATTATACGATCGTTCAAACATTCCGACCGTAGCCCAATCTGTAAAATTGGATAGTTCGGGGGTATTTCGCCCTGCTGAGCGCTCATGGGAATCCCCGTCACATAAAAAACTTCCAAAGCTCGCACGGTCCGAATCCGATCGTTACCGTGAATCTTAAGACAGGCTTTTGGATCCAAATGCTGAAGTAATTGATAACACAAACCTTGGCCCAAGGCTTCTAATTGCGATCGTAATTCCCGATGCTGTGGGACGCGAGGAATCTGCATTCCGTGGGTAATGGCTCGTAAATACAACCCTGTTCCACCAACTAGTAACGGCAAACCTGACGACAAAGAGACCTTCGACAAAATTTGATTGGCTTGGTCTTGAAACATTGCCGCCGAAACCGTCTCTGTCGGATCGTAAGCGTCCACCAAATAATGGGGAATCTCCGCCATCTCCGTCTGCGTCACCTTGGCGCTACCAATGTCAAACTCACGATAAATTTGCCGAGAGTCTGCGCTGATGATGATGGATCCTAGCTCGCGGGCAATCGCTATCCCCAACCCTGACTTCCCCGTCGCCGTCGCCCCACAAATCGTTACTAGTCCACGGGGAAATTCTGGTACAATTTTATCTAGTACATTTGAATTATTGAGTTGATTGTGTCTTGGTGTAGCGGCTTGGACGATCGGACCCAAATCTTGATTCACTGTCACTCCATCTGTCATAGCCTCGTCCCCATACCTGTACAAAATGCTTCTCAGAGCCTCTCAAAATCGTCTACAACCCTTTCATGTTAGAATTATGGAGATACTTGCTATATTAAAGCGTCAAGAACGTTCTCACGGCATTTCCCTGAAAGAGATGTTCTCAGACTGTTTTTTCAATTTCAAATCTGCCTAGACGGAGCACACACCTCATGACTCAAGATTACGGCGCTCAACAGATTCAAGTTCTCGAAGGACTTGAGCCAGTCCGTAAACGCCCAGGAATGTACATTGGTACGACAGGGCCACGCGGATTGCATCATCTAGTGTATGAGGTTGTGGAC
>JAYUEW010000151.1:0-5412 GCA_043739045.1 Synechococcales cyanobacterium | reverse complement strand
TCTTACTAATCGATCTTGCTTGAGGATGCGTTCTATGTCTAACATCGTCTATATCTCTTTGTTTCTGTTTTTTATCTTATATTATTTCCCAACAGGTCTATTATACTCAGATATCAAAGGAACTTCATTGTAGTGAGTCGCACATTAAGAAGTTGGCGGCGAATTTGTGGAAAAGGCTTAGTAATTTATTGGGAGTAGAAATTAATAAGGATAATTTACAATCTGCTTTAATAAGACAATATCGAGCATTTCAAGGTGGTAGTTTTGGCTGTGTGAATATCAACAAAGGCAATTTTGTAAAAACTAATGAAGGCAGTATTCATTTTGGAAAAGATAGCGATCACAAAATAGATATTAGTAAATTTACGAAGTTGGAGTTTAAACCGATGTCATATAGCGAATTTAAAACGATCGCCCAAGTACAAGAAAAATTTGGTTTGACGGTGAAAGAATCGGAAAATTTGTTTGTGGATATTCAGCCCTTAGCTATTAGTGACTATCTGCAACAAACCCTCAAACGTAATCTTTCCATTGCCAATGCCATCAATACTGAAAAAGCGCGATCGGAATTGATCATTGCGCCGATACTACTGGAAATTCGGCAAATATTCGATCAAAAGGTGGGCTTCTTCTCTGGGACGGAGTTTAATGTGGATGCAGAAGTTGGCTTAAATGGATTTTGTGATTTTATGTTGACAGCTTCCAGTGAAATCTATGAAGTCTCCTGTCCAGTGATTACGCTTGTCGAAGCGAAAAACGAAAACATTAAAGGTGGCTTAGGACAATGTATTGCGGAAATGGTCGCTGCTCAAAGGTTTAATGCTAAAAGTAACAACAATCTCCCTATCTATGGTGTCGTAACAACAGGCATGATTTGGAAGTTCTTGCGTCTTGAAGAGAAAACACTTTGGATTGATCAAGAAGATTATTTCATCAAGGAAATTGGCAAATTACTTGGTATTTTATCTAGTCCATTCCACTCCTACTTTTTATAGAGATCTCAAATTTAAATTTGACTAACAATTAAAAAGCCCGAGAATTATTGAATCCTCGGGCAGTCGGGCCGTTCGAGTTCTAGCCGCCTGTAACCGACAATCCATCGACCCAAACATAGGGTGCAACGCCCGATCCGGTGAAATGGGTTTCGGACTCCACGAAGATGATGGCTTTTAATACTTCACGAATATCACCGGCGATCGTGGCCGAATCAATACTAGTCCGCACACCTTTATTGACCAACCAACCATCAAACGGTAACGAGAACGAGCCTTGCAACGACTGGACTCCAGCATGAAGCGCCGAGAGTTCATCGACCAAAATCACATTTTCCGCTGTTTCTAAACTATAGGTTTCTGTGGATGTTTCGCCTGCAAACAAATGCAAGAAATTGCGACTCACCCCGACTTTTGCCCCCATGCTGGCATTCCCGGTCGGTGTCGTATTCATCCGTTTTGCCGTTCCTGCGCTGTGAATGAAACTAGTCAAAACGCCATTAGTAATCAACGGAGTACGGCGAGTGGGAGTGCCTTCACCATCAAACGTTTCAGCGCCGATATTTTCAGGATGCAAGGCATCGTCGGACAAAGAAAGCAATGGAGATGAAATTATTTCTCCTAACGATTCAGCCGTCGAGAGACTTTGATTATCTAAGATACTTTGGGCATTGAATAAATTTCCAAATGCGCCAACTAAACCGAGAATTGCTTCGGGGGAAAATACAACACGATATTTACCCGTTTGAATTTTCTCGTAATCCAAATGACTAATGGTTTTGTCCGCTGCTTCCTTAACGCAAGCCTTGATGTCCAATTCGTCTACGCCATAGCCAACCCGGAATGCGCCAGCACTGCGAGGCTTTTTGTTTTCCTGTTCAGTTTTGGTATACAAATAAACCGACGCAACTGCATGGGATTCATGACGAGTTGCACCATTGCTATTAATGTAAAAGCGTTCCAATGCTCGTTCAGCTAAACCATTATAAGGAATGGCGGTGATGGCAGCATGGGACTCTAGCAATGCTTTTTCAGCACCAACGAGAGTACTTAGTAATTTCTCGACGGTAGAGGTTGTAGCGGCAGGAGTATTGTGATCCACGATCGGCGCTGTTGCTTCAGGGCTAAAGTCGGGCACATTTTCAGTTGCTCCAAAGGCACTGGCTTCAAAAGCAGTTTTTAAGGCGAGTTCTAGTCCTACTGGATCAACATCTGTTGTCGAAGTTACACCCACTGTTCCCCCATTCCAGACTCGGACTGTTACGCCCGATCGTTGGGAGGCTTTCATTTGTTGGGGTTCACCAGAATCAACTTGAACACTGGTTTCGTCAACGGTTGAGCCATAAATATCAAATTTTTGAATGCCCAATTTAGCCGCAGCATTCTTAGCATCTTGAGCGATCGTTTGAATTTTAGACATGATGGTGGTTTGAAAAACTATGAATTTGGAATACTTAAAGGGATTATCAAAACAACTAGCGACCGCCCACTGTAATAGAATCCACTTTCAAATGGGGCTGCCCAACGGTCACATAAACAGAGCCACTCACTGAACCACAGAAGCCCGCTGCCAAGCCCAAATCTTGGGACGACATGGAGATCTTTTGCATCACATCTACCGCCTCGCCAATCAATGTTGCGCCTTTCAAGGGTTTGGTCAATTTACCATTCTCAATCAAATAGGCTTCATCGACTGCGAAATTAAACTCGCCTGTCGCCCCGACGCTGCCGCCGCCCATTTTCTTGCAATAAATACCTTTATCAATCGACGCAAATAACTCATCAGTTGTAAACTTACCCGGTGCAATGTAGGTATTCCGCATTCGGCTGGCGGCGGCATGAGTGTAGCCTTGACGACGACCGCTTCCGGTGCGGGGATGGCCCGTTCGCATTGAACCTGCCCGATCGCTGATGAAGTTCTTTAGAATGCCATTTTCAATTAACAATGTGCGTTGTGCGGGCATTCCTTCGTCATCCATATCAATTGTTCCAAAGGCATCTTTCGTCAATCCTTCATCCCACGCGGTTAGATTTTCATGGGCAATCTTTTGACCTTTCTTATCCATAAACGGGGTTGTTTTACGTTCAATTTGAGTCGTTTCTAACAAATGTCCGCAAGCCTCATGGAAAATTACGCCGCCGAATTGGTTGGCCATGACGATCGGATAGTCGCCCGATTCCACATAGTCCGCATAGAGCATTTTGCCCGCCGATTCAGACACTTCTTCCGCATCAAACGCGTAGTCCCAAGTCCGCAGGAACGCCGGATCACTGGTGCTGCCAACGCGTTTACTAATATTCGATCGGTTGCTCCCTTCTTCACAAAGCAAACTATATCCAACGGATTGTGTCAATCGAATATCACGGGCAAATGTCCCATCACTCGCCGCCACCATCATTTCTTGCCAATCTCGGAAATAGGCGGCTTTGCGCGATCGGACATGGGCTGCTTTTTTTAGTAAGGTGTCATTTGCCGCGAGTAATACATCACTCATTTCCTGCATTGAACTACTATTATCAAGCCACAATGCTTTATTGCGTTTGGTGGCGTAATCGCGCAGAATTTCTAAATTAATTTCAGGGACAAACGACATGGCAGACGGAAGCGTTAAGCCCATGATACCGAGTGCTTTTTCTAGTGCTGCTTTCAACCCATTAAATGACAGATCATTTGTTGAGACATAGCAATCTGCTTTGCCCAGAAACACCCGCACTCCCGCCCCGGTGGACAGCTTCGGTGCAATGCTACTAATAACGTCGTCTTCAGCCATGCAACTAATGTAGTTGACCCGCTCTAGAAAGAACTCAATAAAATCGGCCCCTGCCGCACGACCTAAGCCTAAAAGTGTAGAAAGGGGTGCTTCCCAACTCTCATCAAAACATCGAGGCGTTGCGCTGTAGGTCAGATTAGGAATTTCGCGGGTAATCAAAAGAGGGGTTGCTAACATGGGTTGCGCGTTGGTGGGGTGGTTTCGGTGTGGGCAGTTGCTCGTAAGCCATCACATTGTAACAAAAGGTCAAGCCTTGTGAGTACGGTTCCGCCTAAGGGCGATCGGCGGTTATCTCACCCACGTTCCAGATTAGATCTCACCCTAATCCAATGGAATTTCTAGTTGTTGACCTAACTCGATCGCATCAGGTGTCGGCTCAGTTTCAGATCCTAAATCCTCATCCCCCTCTGGGGTTAGGGTATTTTCCAGCACAAATCGCCGAGCCAACCGATCGTAGACACCTGCCCCAATGTACATCGGGTATTTATACATTCGACTGTAGCTCCAAATCAGTTGGCCTTTTTCTAGAATCCGCACTTCATTGAAAAGACTCTTGCACTTAGGCACTAGACTATTGGCTTGGTCTAGTGCATCGGTCCAGCGATCGTAATCCTGTGAAAACCCCTTCGTCATGACTCGAAACATCCCTAGCGCTCCCAATCTACATGTATTATCTTCTAGTTTAAGCCCCGTGTTTACCCCTAAGCACTAATCATTTCGACCAAAAATCTAAAAATCTGTTTCCGGGACTGCTTCACAAACGGTAATATAAAAAGCGTTATCAGATTTATTTTGGGTGTTACGTGCAAACTGTATCTTCTAGTTCGTCGCGATCGCGTGATCTGCCGTTCTCATTGGCAGATGTCCGTAAAGCGATTCCTGACGTGTGTTTTCAGCCTTCAACAGCTCGCTCTTTGGCCTATTGTGCATGGGATTTTGGTGTGGTCGCCGCTCTTTATGCGATCGCTGCGACGATCGATCAGTGGTGGTTTTACCCAATTTTCTGGCTTGCACAGGGCACGATGTTCTGGGCGCTGTTTGTGGTCGGCCATGACTGCGGCCACGGTTCCTTCTCGAAACATAAGTGGCTCAACAACTTAATTGGCCACATCACCCACACCGTGATTTTGGTGCCCTTCCACGGCTGGCGCATCAGTCACCGGACGCACCACTCGAATACGGGCCATGTGGAGAATGATGAAAGCTGGCACCCGATCGCTGAGTCGGAATATCAGGAAATGAGTTTTTTAGTGCGTCTTGTACGCTTCTATGCTCCATTGATTGCCTATCCGGTCTATTTATTCCAAGGGAAGCGCGGGTCTCACTTCATTCCTAATGAGGGATTGTTCAAGCCGTCTGAGTACAAAGATTGTTTGACGAGTACCACTTGGATTGTCGGCTTTTTAGGCTTTTTGGGTTGGTTGACCTATTCCTATGGGTTTGAGTTCTTCTTCAAGTTTTACTTCGTGCCCTATTTGGGGTTTGTCGTGTGGCTAGATTTGGTGACGTATTTGCACCATACAGAACAGGATATTCCTTGGTATCGTGGGGATGATTGGTATTTCTTGAAGGGTGCGTTGTCTACGATCGATCGGGACTACGGCTTTATCAATTGGATTCACCATGACATCGGGACTCATGTGGCGCAC
>JAYUEW010000150.1:0-6640 GCA_043739045.1 Synechococcales cyanobacterium | reverse complement strand
CGCACTTTATAATCGTGCTCCTCAATTTTGTAGCGCATCTTGACTTCTTTTACGTCAACAGTATGCTGCTTTTTCTTGGCTTCCTTTGCCTTTTTCTCTTGTTCAAACTTGTGCTTACCATGGTCAATGATTTTACAGACAGGCGGATCTGCCTTATCGCTAACCAGTACAAGGTCAAGTTCCTTGTCATCTGCTATGGTTTGGGCCTCACGGGAGGTCATGATTCCCAATTGCTCACCGTCAACACCCACCACCCGAACTTTCGGGAAGCGAATACGTTCGTTGATCATGGGGAGATCGCGATTAAATCGTCTTGGTTCTCTTTCCGACACGGGCACCGTTTTGTGAATTGGACATAGTAATTAAAATTTGACAGAATTAAAACTAGTTCAACCTGTGCTCTATATACTACCCAATTCCTGGGTCTAGGTGTGAAAATAAAGTTATAAGAATTGTAGAATTTCTCACCTTGGTCACAGAGAGGAGCAAAACATCTTGCATCGAGAATGGATTTGGCGAGGGCATCACGTCCGATATACCTTCACAGCAGCTGCGTCACTATCCCCGTCGTTGCTGAATTCGTCACTCAATCCGCCCTTGTTGCTGATTCATGGATTTGGGGCATCGGTGCGGCATTGGCGATCGAATGTCGGGCCATTGAGTGTCGGTCGATCGGTCTATGCGATCGATTTGTTGGGGTTTGGCGGATCCGATAAAGACAGTACGGTGTATGGGACGGCGCTGTGGGTTGAGCAGTTGTTTGATTTTGTTAGACAGGTGATTGGGCGAAATGTGGTGGTGGTGGGGAATTCTCTGGGTTCTGTGGTGGGGTTGGGGTTGGCGGCGAAACATCCAGATGTGGTGGCGGCGATCGCGTGGTTGAACTTACCGGATTTTTCGGCGGTGTCCTTGCCGTCTCCTGTTAAGGCATTGACCCAGCCGATCGGGGCGTTGGTGAAACGAGTGATTACATGGCCACCAATTTTTGTGCCATTTTTTCGCTGGATCCGTCAGCCCGCTGTGATTAAAAAGTGGGTCAAGGGCGCGTATGTGGATGAAACTAGACTAGATGCGGAACTGATTGAGATTTTGTCGGCTCCGGCATTCGATCGGAATGCAGCCCGTGCATTAGCAACCATGGTCCTGAGTCAGCGGGAATTACCGCCAGATTATACGGCGAGGTCCGCGTTGCCAAAGATGACGTTGCCGATGCTATTAATTTGGGGCGGCAAGGATCAGTTTGTGCCGCCCAGCATTGCTCAGAAGATTGTGGAGTTTAATCCGGCGGTCCAATTGGTTTCCCTACCTGACGTTGGCCATTGTCCTCATGATGAGGTGCCGGATCAAATCAATCAGATTTTACTAAGTTGGATGGCTGAATTGTCAAGGTAACTTGGGAATTTCCACGATGATTAATTAGTCTTTGGGACCATTCCCAAACGCTGCAACAATTCTCCGTCATGATCGCGACTCGGATTGGGAGCCGTCAACAGCACAGGTCCAGTAAAAATCGAATTCGCGCCCGCCACAAAACACATCGCCTGTAATTCATCACTCATGGCCGATCGTCCCGCCGTTAGACGCACGATCGCCGTCGGAAACAAAATTCGGGTGGTGGCGATCATTCGGACCATATCGATCGGGTCGATGGGCGGTGCATTTTCTAGGGGCGTTCCTGCTATTGGGATCAGGGAATTAATTGGAATCGATTCAGGAACCGGATCCAATTTCAACAATGCTTCGAGAAATTCAAGCCGATCGGTTTGCGATTCGCCCATCCCCACAATGCCACCACAACACACGGAGATTCCGGCATCGCTGACGGCCTTAATGGTGTCGAGCCGATCTTGGTAAGTGCGGCTGGTGATGACTTTTTCGTAATAGCTGGGGGATGTGTCTAGGTTGTGATTGTAAGCGGTCAATCCTGCTTCTTTGAGCTGTTGGGCTTGGTGTGGTTTCAGCATTCCCAGGGTGCAGCAAACTTCCATGTCTAGCGCTGCCACATCCCGGACCATCTCCAAAACCCGATCGAATTGCACCCCATCCTTCACCTCTCGCCATGCGGCCCCCATACAAAATCTTGTGGAGCCGGATGCTTTGGCGGCTTGGGCTTCTTGTAAAACCGCTGCGGATTGCATTAACGGTTCTGGAGCGAGACCTGAACGGTTGTGGACGCTTTGCGAACAGTAGCCGCAGTCTTCAGGGCAAGCTCCACTTTTGATGTTGCCGAGGGTGCAAAGCTGGATAGCACGCGGATCGTGATGTTCACGGTGAATCCGTTGCGCTTCAAACATTAGGTCTGGTAGCGGTTGGGTGTAAATCTCACGGATACGATCGAGGGTGTTAGAGTCGATCGGCATATCGATCGTAGTACTAGTCAGAATAGGGCTGCTGGCGGTAGCGACTGTCATAGGTCAAAGGCGGCGCGAGTTATTTCAAAAAAGCGTAGCAGGTCAAGGCCCAGAACCGCCTCGTTAAAATGTTGCATTTCCCCTGGAAATTTGCTCACTAACGATTACGCTACGCATCATTTGGCACATAATCGTAAACTTAATGGGAATTATGCTTGGGTGTGGTTGGGGCGTGTGATTACTTTGACGGAGCTATTATGGGCGTTCATTGGATTATTGCTGACGATCGGCGGTAATTTTCTTCATGCCTCCATTATCGGCGGGCCTTGGTCTTGGACCTCTCAAGCCATTCCATCTCACTTTATAGGTGTGAATTATCAGATTGGTGCGGTGTTGTTTGTCGGCTGTATGGGCGGACGTAATGCGGGGGTGATTTCCCAGGTGGCCTATTTGCTGTTGGGGTTGGCGGGGTTTCCATTTTTTGTGCAGGGGGGTGGTTTGGGCTATGTGCAGCAGCCTATGTTTGGATATTTGCTGGGGTTTTTACCGGGGGCTTGGCTCTGTGGCTATTTAGCATTCCGATCGCAAGCCCGTTTGGAGTGGTTGGCTTTTTGTGCGATTAGTGGGTTAGCGGTAATTCATGCGATCGGAACCACTTATTTATGGGCGACCTATTTGCTTAATAGTGCAGAGGGTAGCAAGATGACATTGAGTATGGCATTAATGATTTACTCCGTGAGTTTGTTGCCGGGGCAGTTGGCGGTAGTTTGTGCGGTGTCGGTGTTGGCATTTATAATGCGAAAGATGCTGTTTTATTAGTTCCTGTTTTATTGATTTCTGTTTTATTAATCTCTATTTTATCGATTGAGAATTCCGAATGTTGAATTATGAATGGGTAGAGTGGGTTTTGTGAAGAATGCTTTAAGGATTAAAAATCGTGGTTTTTGGATTGCGGCGAGTGCGGGATTAATTTTCGATCGGGTGACGAAACTTTGGATATTGCAGACATTTACATTATATCAATCAGTTCCGGTAGTTTCGGGAGTATTACATTGGACTTATGTTGTGAATACTGGGGCGGCATTTAGCCTGTTTAGTGGTGCGCTTTGGCTGCGCTGGTTATCGCTAATTGTGAGTTTAGGATTGGCGATCGGGGCAATCTGGGGTCCGAGATTTACCCGGTGGGAACAAGTGGGTTATGGGTTAATTCTGAGTGGCGCATTTGGTAATGGTATCGATCGGTTTGCCTTTGGTCATGTAATTGATTTTATTGATATAAAGTTGATTAATTTTGCAATCTTCAATATGGCTGATGTATTCATTAATGTGGGAATTGTTTGTTTGTTGATTGCGACATTTAAGCGATCGGATTAAGTGATTAAGCTAAACGATCGCCCAGATATTATTCAAATTAGCAAACTAGAGAACCTTCGTTGCCCGTTCAGCTAGGGGCGATCGTTCTCCTCTAGATAAAGTAATGTGGGCTGCGATCGATTCATGCTTGAACCGTTCAACCGCGTAAGTTAATCCATTGCTAGATGCATCTACGTAAGGATTATCAATTTGTTCCGGATCGCCCGTCAGAACAATCTTTGTCCCTTCACCTGCCCGCGTCAAAATTGTCTTAACTTCATGGGGCGTTAGATTCTGAGCTTCATCTACAACAAAGAACTGTTGGGGTAATGTTCGGCCTCGAATATAGGTAAGAGGTTCAATTTGCAATAGACCATGTTCAATTAATTCCTCGTGACCACGCCGCCAATGCAGGGGTTTATTGCGAGAATCTGTAGTGCCAAAAATCAAATCAAAATTGTCGTACAGCGGCTGCATCCAAGGCGTAAGTTTGTCGTTTAGATCGCCAGGGAGATAACCGAGATCTTTGCCCATCGGAATCACAGGCCGTGAAATTAAAAGACGACTATAGAGATGCTCGTCGGCCACTTTTTGTAAGCCCGCTGCGATCGCCAATAAAGTCTTCCCAGTTCCTGCTTTGCCGACCAGTGTGACCAACTGAATGTCATCGTGCAGTAATAAATCAAGGGCAAATTGCTGTTCTCGGTTGCGCGGTTGAATTCTCGAAACTCCGGCATACGGGAGTTTGGTGAGGGGGATGATTTTCCCGCTAGCTTCGACAATGCCCAGGGCCGTGTGGCTGGGATTTGACTGATTAATTAGGGTAATGGCTTCATTGGGTAGCAATAAATGCTGGTTGGGGTCTAATTCCGTTGCGCCTGTTTTAAATAACCGATCGATCGTTTCTGTTTCAACTAAGATTTCAGCCGTACCCGTATACAAATCCGAAAAATCAACCTTATCGGTTTCATAATCTTCCGCATCCAAGCCCAACGCATCAGCTTTTATTCGTAAATTTGTGTCTTTGCTGACCATCACCACTTTGCAATCGCAGCGACGCTGTAGCTCCAGTGCGACAGCCAAAATCGCATTATCTCCGTAATCGCGATCGAGTTCAGCGGGTAATTCTTTTAAAGTGTCCCGATGACAAAGTACAACCCGGATGGTGCCACCGTGGGGTAAATCTACGCCATCAGTTAAGCGAGCCATTTGACGCAGCTGGTCCAACGTTCGCGACACTTGACGTGCATTCCGTCCGGTCATTTCAGGTTGTTTTTTAAACCGATCGAGTTCTTCAATAACAGTGATCGGCAAAATTACATCCTGGCCTTCAAACTTCATCATTGCAGCGGGGTCATGAAGCAGGACATTTGTATCTAGAACGAACGATTTACGCATAGATTGGAATCCATATTATTTAAGCTATATCAACCCATAGAGCATAGTCACTATTTCATAACTATATGCTTGATATTATAACGACCATTTTAACGGGCGGGTACGATAGACGTTCCTCATCTCTAGTATTCTAGAGGATGTTGCTTCTAGCCCCGAATTATGAACCCGAATGAGATCCCGAATCTATTGGCGAATATGTTTGGAGATTCCGTCAAGACCTTGGCTCCGGGTTCATATCAAATTGAACAAGACGGGTTTCGGCTATTGGTGCTGTTGTCAGATGACCAGGATTGGCTGAGGATGCTGGTGCCGATCGGTCCCATTAGTGACGCGATGGCCTTTTTAGAGGAGTTCCTAGAAGCAAATTTTGACGAGACCCAAGAAGCGCGCTATGCGGTGCATCAAGGCTTGTTGTGGTCGGTGTTTCACCATGGTTGCGAAGGTTTGACCACGGAAGATTGCACAATGGCAGTCCAACGGTTAGTGGCCATTTTTAAGCAGGGTTTAGATGGTGTGTTCAATCGCCATATTGAGAAGCAAATTCGCCAAATTATTAAAGCGGCTAAGCTTCAAGGTCAGTCTTTAGAAGCAACAATGCAAACGCTAGAACGATTTTATTCTGAAGGGGTAATGGGCAATTTAGATTCAGACAGTGCGTCGCAAAAGGGCACGGTTGAAGCATGGCGGTATCAACTGAAGCGGCTTTGGGATGAGGCAGAGTAGCGATGGAGTTGCAGGTTGAACCGGGATTTCGATTGGGCTGGAATCCTTTGGCGGTAGAGTATGTGGCGTTAGTGGGAACTCCTGACTGGGCGATCGAGCTGAATAGTGATGAGTTCGTCTCATTCCACCGTTTGGCCTTAGAACTCAGTGGGACGATGGCGATGATGGCGGATTCACTGATGGACGGGGAAACATTGGCTTGTGAGTTGGACTGTGATGACCTTTGGATGGAAGTTGAGGGCTATTCCAATGACTATGCCTTGCGATTTATTCTCCACCACGGGCGACGCTGCGAGGGCGAGTGGCTGTCTGCTGTGGCATTTGTGGCGGCTTTGGCAAAGTTAAAGCTTGGGGGATGAGATATTGGTATTTAGAGTCTTGTCTCGGACGGTTGTTAGTGCTATATTTTCTAAGTGCTAAAGACGAACCTTTGTGAGATGTTTTAAGTACGAAACGGGGCGTAGCGCAGCTTGGTAGCGCGCTACTTTGGGGTAGTAGAGGTCGTGGGTTCAAATCCCGCCGCTCCGATAATATGGAAGCCAGTCATTGACTGGCTTTCGTCGTTTCTACGGGTAGTGTTGGGTTCCAATGTTTTAAATAGCCGAAACCTGCATTCTCTCGTTATTCATAATAAAAAAGGCTTAGAAAAGGCTAGAACCTTTGTTTAATAAGCAAAGAAGCAGAGTCAGACATAAGCCGGGTTCTGTTCTAGGAAGTCGATCGAAATCAATTTCCCAGGGCTGTTATCTATCTGGGCAATGAGTTACCCCACGCCTCAAGCGGCACTTTGTTGAGCGAACCCAACAATCTGGAGC
>JAYUEW010000149.1:0-6573 GCA_043739045.1 Synechococcales cyanobacterium | reverse complement strand
CAATTTAGGATCAATTGTGAACGGTTCGGACAACTCGCCTTTAACTGCTTCTAGAGTTTTCAATCCGTTTCCAGTGATATACACCACCGTAACTTCATCCGGATCGATTTTGCCCGCTTCCACCAATTTTTGCAGCGTTGCTATTGTTGTTCCACCAGCAGTTTCGGTGAAGATGCCTTCGGTTTCTGCCAAAAGCTTCATGCCCGCAATGATTTCAGCATCATTAACAGATTCAATGTTGCCATTGGTTTTGCGTGCCAATTCAAGGGCATATACGCCATCCGCTGGATTTCCGATCGCGATTGATTTCGCAATGGTGTCTGGCTTAACGGGGGAAATAAAGTCACGACCTTCACGGAATGCTTGGGCAATGGGAGAACAGCCTTCCGCTTGGGCACCGCTGAAACGCACCGCTTTGTCTTCAACTAGACCTACTTCCACAAACTCGCGGAAACCTTTATAAATTTTGGTAAACAAAGAACCCGATGCCAACGGTGCAACGATGTGATCTGGAAGTTTCCAGCCCAATTGCTCAGCCACCTCAAACCCTAGAGTCTTGGACCCTTCGGAGTAATAAGGACGAAGATTGATATTTACAAATCCCCAGCCGTGAGTGTTGGCCACCTCAGAACAAAGACGGTTTACTTGGTCATAGTTACCATTGACCGAAATCAAGGTTGGGTTGTAAATCAAGGTCCCCATGACTTTTCCAGCTTCCAAATCAGATGGAATGAACACACAGCAATCCAACCCTGCATGGGCTGCGATCGCGGCGGTGGAGTTGGCCAAGTTTCCAGTACTTGCGCAGGCAACAGTTGTAAAGCCCAATTCACGAGCGCGGGATAAAGCAACCGATACAACCCGATCCTTGAAGCTCAGGGTGGGCATATTGACTGCATCATTTTTGATGTAAAGCTTTTTCAACCCGAGGCGACGGCCCAATCGTTTTGCTTCAATCAGCGGGGTCATCCCAGTTCCGACATCAATGTAGTTATCAGTGGCGACCGGAAGAAATGCACGGTAGCGCCAAATGGAATTGGGTCCAGCTTCAATGGTCTCACGGCTGACCGTTTGCTTCAGAATTTCGTAGTTGTACTTCACTTCCAACGGACCAAAGCACTCTTCACAAACGTGAATGGCCTTTGCTTCATACTCTGCGCCGCACTCTTTGCACTTGAGCGCTTCAAAAGCCAAGGTGAATGAAGCGGTCGAGTTGAGGGTTGTGGTCATGTCTTACAAGCTCCTAAGGATTAAATAATGCTTTGTCTTCACTGTATGAAGATGACTCTACCTGTCATTTCTAGTGAAGTCAAACATAGCCGACCTTTTTAGTTGGGATTGATTTGTGAAGTGAGGATTGCTGTACACCTAGCCGCCGCTGACGGGTGGAATTAGGACAACCTCATCGCCGTCTTGAAGGATGGTGTCAGCGGTGACAAAGGCTAGGTTTACGCCGAATCGGGTGAGATGCCGCCAGGGTTCGAGTTGGGGATATTGTTGGAGAAGTTGTTCTAGGAGTGCGGCGATCGTGGTTTCCGGGGCAATTGTTTGGGTGAGTTCGGCTTGCCCAACAGCCTCTTGGTAGGCGGCAAAGAGCTTTAGAGTAATGGTTGGATGCGTGGGATTGGGATGCGTCAGGGGAGTAGTCATGGGCAAAGCTGTTCCTATTTTTGGGATGATATCTATAGAAATATATAGAAATCGTGTGGAAAATAACTTTTGTGGTCGAAGATGCGATCGTAGGCAATAGCAGCACCGTACAATGAAAGCTGTCAGAAAAATTACGCTACTGGCTTATGTCTCGGCAAATATCTTGGATAAGCTAACGCGAAATCACTATCTGGTGCCTAGGGTGCACTATTTCTACAGGATTTCATGATTTACTGCCTTAATCCCGACTGCAAGCAACCCATTAATGTCGCGCAATCTACTTGCTGTGAGAGCTGCGGATCGCAACTTGTTCCTCTGCTGCGGGGGCGATACCGAATTGTGCGGGCTTTGGGACAAGGCGGGTTTGGTAAGACGTATTTGGCCGTGGATGAAGATCGGCTGAAGGCTCGCTGTGTGATTAAGCAGTTTTTGCCGCAGGTGAGGAGCGAAAACTCCATGAAAAAGGCCGTCTTATTATTTGAACAAGAGGCCATCCGACTAAATGAACTGGGCGAACATCCTCACATTCCCAGTCTAATGGCCTATTTCGAGCATGACAATCGTTTATATCTGGTTCAGCAATTTATTGAAGGGGCGACGCTAGCCCAAGAGCTATCTCATCAGGGCTGTTTTGGGGAACAAAAAATTCGGGAAGTGATGGCGGGCTTGCTGCCAATTTTGAAATTTGTTCACGATCGTAATGTGATTCATCGAGATATTACCCCAGCAAATATTATTCGTCGCAAGCTAGACAATCGTTTGATTTTGATCGACTTCGGCATTGCTAAAGTGCTTGAAGAAGTTGGGTCTGATTTGGGGGTTCCTGGCACAAAAATTGGCACTGAAGGCTATGCGCCCATAGAGCAACTCCGAAGCGGTCGAGCATTCCCCGCCAGTGATTTGTATAGTTTGGGGGCAACTTGTTTGTATTTGATGACGAGGATAAAGCCGGATGATTTGTATGACCCGATGCAGGGCAATTGGTTGTGGCGATCGCAATTGGCTGAGCAAGGCGTTCGATTTTCGGAAGGGATTGGCCAGATTCTCGATCGGTTACTGAAAGACCTTGTGATTGAACGCTATCAGACGGCGGATCAAGTTATGCATGACTTACGTACATTACTGTCGCGCCCGTCGAGCCTTTCTCAAGGGGCTTTCTCGGTGCCAAGGAGCAGCGCAGCATCAATTCTACGAGCCACTAAGCCGCCCGAACTTTCTCGACCTTCCCAGTCGGCTAATAACTCGGCTAATAACCATGATGATAGTTTCAGTAATTCAGAGATTCGGGCCAATTCTCAAGGGCTTCGTGAGTCAGATTTTGTAACGGATTTACGAGATATTAAGGCTTCGTCTCAATCAAATCAGTCGTCTCACTCGAACGAATTGCCTGAGGCTCTTTCATCTTCTGGTTCTGTATCGGCAGGATTATTGCCGATGGTCGATACTCGCCGATCGTCTCCCTATGCAAGGTCTTCGCCGATCTCTTCGCCGACTAGCGATCGTATTTCAGGTGAACTGACGGATTTGTATGGTTGTATTTCGACTCTTAAAGGCCATTCATCTTGGGTTCTTGCTTTAGCGGCGAGTCCTGATGGTCAAACGTTGGTGAGTGGTGGATTGGACGATCGAATTATTGTTTGGGATTTGTTGAGTGGCGATGCGGATAAAATTTTGGTAGGTCATACTAAACCGATTAATGGTTTGGCGATCACGCCTAATGGTAAAACGGTCGTCAGTTGTAGTGATGATATTAGTATTAAATTTTGGCAGTTGAGTACAGGAAATTTGGAACGATCGCTTTCTGCACATACGCGGGACATTAATTCGATCGCCGTGAGTTCCGATGGTCAATTTTTAGTTAGTGGTGCTGAAGATCGCACCCTGTGTGTTTGGAATATTCATTCGGGAGCGTTGTTACGGAGCTATCCTGAAGTATCGGGTATGGTGCGATCGGTAGCGATTAGTGCAAATGCCCAGGTGGTAGCGTGCGGAGGACTTGACAACAAAGTTCGGGTTTGGAATTTCAATACGACTCAACTTCTTCATTGTTTTAGTGGCCATAATAATTCAGTGTTGAGTGTGGCGCTAACGCAGTCTGGACAATATGTGGTCAGTGGTAGCAAAGACCGAACAATTAGAATCTGGAATATTCAATCTGGTGAATTGGTCCGAACTTTAATTGGGCATTTGGATGTGGTGAATAGTGTGGCGATTACCCCAGATGGTCGTTATTTAATTAGCGGCAGCGGGGATAAGACCATTCGGATTTGGCATTTTGCTTCAGGTGAGCCGATCGTAACGCTGACGGGTCATAGAAGTGCGGTGAATGCGATCGTCGTTAGTCCGAACCAAAAATGGTTGGCTAGTGCAAGTTCTGATAATTCAATTAAGATTTGGAAATTGGGATGACGTTAGTCTGTTCAATTTGATGAATAGGGTCATTTGAAAAAGCGGCTAATAACTTTTTAGAAATCATCTAAAAACAAGCGGTATGATGAGACAGTCGGCCTTATTCAAACTGTTAAAATGAACTTAGAGTTTACGGTCCCACCTAATATTACATTTGAGCAAGCGATCGAGTTGACCCAAGACCTGTTGATGTCAGATCCATCTGAGGCGTTACTAGAATCTGCAATTACTGCATTACTTCAAACTCAGAACGGCGCACGCGGTTTTTTTGTGGTGTTTTTAACGGGAGATTCTGCCTTGGCTGAGACCCCAACTCCAGCATTGCTCCGAGCTTTACGATCGAACCCAGATGCGATCGCGGATTTGATGGTAAAAAATATTGCGATGCCGACTGCCATGGCTCTGACTCATCAACGCAATGGTGACAATAAATTAGCGGCCAGTTCAAATCAAACTCAAATGCGATCGATTCATTTAGTTCAACAACTCAACCTGTCTGAAATAACGACTCTTTTACGATCGATGCAATCCACCATTCAAAATAATAAGGGTGATTATCAACGCTTTCTCGATCGATGGGGCTACGACCAAGAACAACGGGATGCGATCGCTCAAGTATTGTCGCTGATGTTGGCTTAGTGTTAGCCTCAAAGCCGGACGCGACGTAAGGACGAACTATTGAGGATGACCATTCTGTATGAGTATTGAAATTGTTATTCTCCAGATTGTTGCAATTTCATGCATTGCCATTCTGCTACGGTCGAAAAAGAATCAAGGCTGGTCGGTTGTGGCTGCGTCAATTTTGATCATTATGGCGATCGGCTGGCGACTAAAAGCAGGATGGACCGTTGGACTGGTAGCAGTGTTGTGGACAATTGGAATTGGTTTACCGATTTTTGGGATGGCGCAGATTGCAAAACTCCGATCGCAGGAGAAATATATTCCAGCGCGGCTAATTGCTAATGTGGTCAGACTTCTTCATCCCGGAGATGGTTGGTGGAACTATCCTCAGATGTTACGAGCTTTGGAATTGGCGCATCAGGGAAATCTCGATGGTGCCTTAAAACTATTGGAACCGATGCAGTCTATTAAGGACTATGACGGTCGGCTGGCGATAGCGACGATTCATAATTTACAAGCCAAATGGTATGCCTATTTAAATATTGCCGAGACACAATTGACGAAAGCGCAGCGATTGGATGAAGCAAGTAGTGCTGGACTCTATTTACGATCGCTTGGGGAAACGCGGCAGTTAGATCAATTATTAGTGGCGGTGAAAGAGTGTCATTTACGATCGGGGAAATCTGGGAATGTTGCCTTGGTGTTACTCAGTAAATTGTACGCCTTTGCATTCACTGGGCAAACTAATGACGTGAAGCAATTGTTGAATACTGGACTTAATGATTATTCTAGTACTAATAAACGATTTTGGATTGCTACTGCCGATTGGTACGCGGGAAATTTTGAGAGTGCAACTATAGAGTTCCAGGCCCTAAAACAGTTTTCCAGCTATGAATTGAAGAGTAGTTTAGAGTGGCGATTATCACAGGCTCCGATTCGATCGTTTCAATTGTTAAATTTAGAATCTCGTAGTATTCTCCAGAACTTACAGCGAATGCAACAAGAGGATCTGAAATACAATCCCCGTAACCCCACAACAATTCGCCAAGTGCCGTTAACCTATGCGATCGTGGCGCTGAATTGTTTGATTTATGTGTTGCCCTTCATTATTCTTTATACAGTAATTTATTCAGATATTATTCTTAATCTTCAGCCTCCGATCGCTCGCGTTATAAAAGGATTTTTAAACATTTACGACTGGGGAGCATTGGTCCCGGATCAGTTGTTTGACGGCGCATGGTGGCAACCACTGACGGCAATGTTTTTGCATGATCCCACTAGCATTGTGCATTTACTCTTCAATATGCTGGGCTTAATGATTGTCGGCGCATTTGTCGAATCACGTCTGGGGACATTGCGCTATGCAATCGCATATTTCACCGCAGGAATCGGCTCCATGATTCTTCTCGCTATTTTATCAAGCATGACCGGGGCCGGAACTATGAGTGCGATCGGTGCTTCTGGAGCGATTATGGGGATGATTGGTGTGATGATAGCGATCTATTGGAAGGGCTGGCGTAAGGGTGATTTAGTTGCGAAACAATGGCTACGATCGATCGCCTTAATTGTCATTTTACAAACCGCGTTTGATGCAGTTAATCCCAATGTAAGTGGGGTGGGACATTTGGGCGGTTTATTTATTGGGGCATTGGTTGGGTTGGGATTGGTTCGGGATCAGGATTGATTCTCTGCTTTAAGCTGGTCCAGTCCGACTTGTAGCGTCCCGTAAACCTGCTGATAACAGGCTTGCACGTAGTCCCGATCGCGCATGGCTTCAATTCCGTAACGAGAAAATGTAATTGGGGGAAGAACTCGGGTATGAACTTGGATAGGCAAAGGCACATTAGGGAGCGGGCCGAGGCCGATTCCCCAAGGTAAACCGAGATACAAGGG
>JAYUEW010000148.1:0-13496 GCA_043739045.1 Synechococcales cyanobacterium | reverse complement strand
TACAGGCTCTAAATTTTTAGCTTGTTTATAACTCACGTTCAATTAGCTGAATTTATATCTATTGTACAACTTTATTCGACTTTCGCAGGAGGTCTATTGCAAAACAAACCGCTGCGCCACCTGAGGATTCACAGCGTCCCGCTTACGTTCAATCAACATCGTCAGCAAATGCCCCATCCGTCCCGCCGCCTTCTCCGTCACCTCGATCAAATTATTATTAAAAACAGGCGCACGACCGAGTTCAGGATTCATAAACGTGAATGCCCCAATCCGCTCAGGCAAACGTTCTAAAGGAATCTTCTCGATCGGCTCATCCGATTGCTTCTTAAAGTTGTAAATCCAAAACTCATCAAAATTGCACAGAATCATATACGTCGGACAGAGAAACTTCTGCCAATACGTCACCGCTTGAGCATAGTGTTTGCTGAGATCTTCGCCGCCCTTCTTCATCTCAATCAACAAATGCGGCTGCCAAGACAAATCCGCAAATCCCATATTCCCTTTCTTACTCCCCTTCTTCACCCGCTTCTCAAACACCGCCCCCGCCTCGATCGCCCCATCATGCCCAAACGCCTGAAAAAACCGATCGAGAAAATTCTGCGACTCCCCCTTCTCATCCCCATTCAAATACTGGTTGCAATAGGTGACAAACTTCTGAAGACTTTCGGGAGTAGCAGACATAACGCACAAGACCCATAACAGCAAAAAGGCTAGTGACACAAATTATACGCAACCCCCACGCAGAATTTCCTAAAACTCAATCTCCTTCTTTCCATCAGAAAACTGCACATCTCGAATATTCCAATCCGATCGGCCCACGATCGTCGCCCGCAACGCCCCAAACAAACTCATTTGCTCACAAGCCGACATCGCCGTAAAAGGACGCTTAGCCGTCGGCGGAAGACGTAGAACGATCGTGGCCATAGTTCCCTCTTTAGTAATGCCATAATCGCTAATCGTAAAATCAGCACTATTACTCTGACTAATCACCGCCCCCACCGCCGCATCCAACGTCTTCTCCTTAGGCAAATTTTCCGTCTTGGGAACCAATGTATTACAACCACTATCCATCTGATAAATCGCGATCGGAACCGTTGACGCAGTAGTTGTCAAACTATTCGCCGAAGTCTTAAACGGAGTTGATGTCGGCTTGGGCGAAGGAGCATCTGGAATAGGTGATGGAGTGCTGCTGGGTGACGGTTTAGGGGATGATGATGTCGTGGGTGATGGCACTGGCGAATTCTGAGCCGTGGGCGTTGGGGCAGAGCAGCTCACCACCAGAAGCGACAATAGGATTACCCCCGTCCCTGTTCGTGTCATAGTCCCATCACTTATTAGAGTTCTGATTTTCATCACGACATTCCTCACAAATTTAAACCCATCACCATCCAATCCATTCATTCACCTTAACGCCATCAACCCCGAATGGACGATTAAGATTCAACTCAGCCTCTCCCCTTGATCTTCACAACCGATCGCTACTATTCCTGACAGGTTTAGAAAAAATATTCTAATTTTGTGAAAGTATTTTTTGACACATTGTCTTTATATACGCTTCGCGGTTAGCATGAGCTTAGCGGCGCTCAACACAGAGGCCGATGTCGCTTTTTCATAATCAATATGGACCAAAGTCCATTACCACACAGTAGTAAAAAATTCTAGCCTTTGGAAGTCCCTCTCGAATACTTCCAAAGGGACGGAAGTGATTTGAGGTGAACCCATGCTGACTCAGGAAGGACGCTTTACGTTGTCCGAAATTGAAGACCTCAACCGTCTGAAACTCGAACTCATTCAATTGCCGCCTGTTGATGTGGGTGACTATATCGCAGATTTACCGATCGATCGACGGGCATTGACGTTTAGATTGCTAAGTAAAGATCAAGCCACAGCCGTATTTGAATATCTAGAACCAGACATTCGTGAAGAACTCATTGAGGCACTCCACGATACACAAGTGTGTCAGATTGTTGAAGGAATGCGTCCAGACGATCGGGCCGAACTCTTCGATGAACTTCCAGCTGGAGTCGTTAAACGTCTGATTCGACAACTCAGCCCCGCAGAACGCCAAGCCACCGACCTTATTTTAGGGTATTCCGACGGGATGGCAGGGCGCGTCATGACGACGGAGTATGTCCAACTTCGTGAAGGGCTAACGGTAGAGGAGGCGATCGCCAAAATCCGCGCCAATGACCAAGACAAAGAAACCATTTACTACGCCTACGTCACCGACAACAATCGTAAACTCGTGCGTGTGGTCTCTCTGCGTCAGTTGTTCTTCTCATTGCCCACCGCTTATGTGCGTGATATTGCAAGCGATCGGGTCATTAAGGTCACCACCGAAATGCCTCAAGAAGAAGTAGCAATGGTGATGAAACGCTACGATCTTTTGGCGGTTCCAGTGGTCGATCGTGAAGAGCGTCTAGTCGGCATTGTCACCATTGATGATGTGATGGATATTCTGGAAGAAGAGGCCACCGAAGACATTCAGCGCATGGCCGGAGTCGCAAGCGGAGACGAATCCTCACTATCGCCGCCGCTGGAAAAACTCAGAAATCGGCTTCCTTGGTTGCTGGGAGTAATGGGACTTTATATTGGTGCATCAAGTTCAATTTCGCCATTTCAAGACACCATTCAAAAAATCCCGGTCTTGGCAGTAATTATGCCCTTGTTTTCAAATACTGGCGGCACCGTTGGCATTCAAGCCATGACCGTGACCATTCGATCGATTGGCGTTGGAGAAATAACACCAGACGATACGCTGAAAGTATTAAAACAGGAGTTACTGGCTGGATTAGGTACCGCTGTTGCTTTGGGTGGAACAATGATCTTACTGGCATTGATTTGGACTAAGCCAGAAGAACGCTGGGTCGCCTTGATTGCGGGGGCCGTAATGTCAACCAATACATTAGTTGCTGTGACCTTAGGGACATTGTTGCCGATCGGCTTCAAACGTCTAAACTTAGATCCAGCGTTAATTAGTGGTCCATTAGTCACGACAATGTTAGATACGATCGGATTTATAATGTTTTTAACATTAATTACGATTAGCATTTCAGTATTTCATGTGATCTAAAACGATTTGAAGCAATACCCCTAAACCATGATCCCCCCCCTCACCAATGCAACACTCTGGGAAATATTGCATGACACCCTAGATGACACTGCGGCCAATCATCTCGTCTGGCATTATCTTGGCTATGTTCAAAACCCTGAAACCCAGGCTTGGAGCATTGCCGACTCGGATTGGGCGACAGCGTATCCAGATCCTCCCAACTTCATCGAAAGCCGACCCGCCACCGTCAAACTGACCCGATCGATTCCACCCGAGAACAAACAACTCCTGAAAACCCAACTCGGCTTTGAAGGCTATACCCTGAATGAACTTATCCCGCGCAAAACCCGCCGCGCCACAATGGTCAATTGGCTTCTCAGTTACGCCACCATTCACAATATCCCGCTAAACTAATTCATTCACAATTCGCAATTCACAATGTCCTATGACTGGCTGCAATCATCTCTAAAAACAATTCACAAAGCAGGTTGGTACAGAACCACCCGCACCATCACATCTGCCGTCGGAAATTGTATTGAAGTGGAAGGGAAACAATACATCAATTTTTCTAGCAATGACTATCTCGGCCTTGCTAATGATCCTCGATTAAAAAACGCCGCGATCGCCGCCATTCAATGCTACGGCACAGGCACAACAGGCTCTCGGCTAGTGACAGGCCATAGAACATTGCACGACCAGTTAGAACAAAGCATTGCAGCCCTAAAAGGTACGGAAGCGGCGCTGGTGTTTAGCTCTGGCTATAGTGCAAACATTGGAACAATCGCGGCTCTTGTAGGGAAACGTGATTTAATTTTGAATGATCAATATAATCATGCCAGTCTTCGCAATGGCAGCGCCTTATCCGGCGCGACTTGTTTAGATTATCAGCATTGTAATATGCCAAATCTTAGACAACAGCTTGAGAACCATCGATCGCACTTTGCAAAATGCCTAATTCTCACCGATAGCGTCTTTAGTATGGACGGAGATCTCGCGCCTTTAAGTGAAATTTTGGATCTCGCCGTTGAATTTGACAGTATGGTTTTAGTCGATGAAGCCCACGCAACAGGGGTTTTAGGACGATCGGGGGCAGGCGGGATTGAAGCCTGCAATTGTACAAATCGGCCCGTCATTCAAATGGGAACCCTGAGTAAAGCGATCGGCTCTCTCGGCGGATATGTCGCGGGATCTGCAATCTTGATTGACTTTTTAAAAAACCGTGCGCCAAGCTGGATATACACCACAGCCCTTTCGCCCGCTGACACCGCCGCCGCTCTAGCTGGCATTGAAATCATTCGCACCGAACCCGAAAGGCGCGATAACCTGTGGCGCAATATCCGATCGTTACATAATCAATTTAATCTAGATCAATTCAATCCAATTCAAACATTTTCGTCAGATTCTGCCATTGTTTGTATTCCCCAACCGACAGTGCAGAATGCTTTAAAACTCAGCCAACACCTACAAAACTCGGGTATCTTCGCTCCTGCCATTCGTCCCCCCACCGTCCCAACCAGCCGAATTCGCCTCACCCTAATGGCCACTCACACTCAAAATCAAATCGAAGTGCTTTGTGAGGCTATCCGATCGTATCTAGCAAGTTGAGAATTAGTCTTCGTAGGGCGTTAGAATTTCGTAGCCCGTATCTGTAACCGCGATCGTATGTTCATATTGTGCCGAAAGTTTTTTGTCTTTCGTAATCGCCGTCCAATTATCTTTCAATAACTTCACCTCAAACGTACCTTCATTAATCATCGGTTCAATAGTGAAGACCATTCCAGGCCGCATCTTCTTCCCTTCACCCCACTCGCCATAGTGGGAAATTTGGGGTTCAGTATGAAAGACATTGCTAATGCCGTGGCCGACAAAATCTTGTACAACACTAAAACCTTGAGACTCAGCATATTCCTGAATTGCTGCGCCAATGTCACCAATGTGATTGCCCGGTTTGACTTGTTCAATGCCAAGCTGACGACATTTTTTAGTCACTTCCACCAAACGCTTTGCAGTCGGAGACGGCTCACCCACAAAATACATCCGAGACGTATCGCCGTGATACCCTTCAACAATCAGCGTCACATCAATATTGAGAATGTCGCCATCTTTTAAAATGTGCTTAGGATTAGGGATGCCATGACAAACAACCTCATTGACACTGGTGCAAATCGATCGGGGAAACGCCTTCCGATCGCCGTCTGCGCCATATCCCAAAGGAGCGCTTTTTGCTCCATGAGCCTTAGTCCAGCGTTCTGCTTCATCATTTAATGATTGGGTACTGACACCAACTTTGACAAATGCTTCTAAATGCTTCAACAGCTTGGCCGCCAGATGGCCTGCAACCCGCATTTTTTCGATTTCACGTTTTGAGAGAAGAGTAATTTGCCCTGTCATAGCCCCAATGTCCAATCCTACATAAATCCATCTAACGTGGTCTATCATAATACAAAAAATCGTGCCCTATGCGCGACGATCGGACCCTTCACTGTTAGGAATTGATTTAAGACATGGGACCACTAAACGGGCTGGTCTGACGCTCAATGTCGATCAGTTGGTTTTTGACCGTTTGTAGCACTTCCTGGATCTCTGGCATGACAGCGAGTTCGTCAGAGTTGATGGAGGTAGCCGAGTGCGATCGGCGGTGGAGTTCTTCGACTTTTCGTTGGAGTTGACGGGCTACGGTCAGGGTGTCACGGCTGAGACTAGAAACTTGATGCTCTTGGTAGAAGCGCAATGCTGTGCCCCGAAGAATCTGTAAGGTCGCATCTTCTCCCTCCGATCGCGGCTGGTCACCAATTTGAGGCTTCGGCATCAATTTCAACCGCAGCAAAAGTCGATTTTTTTCATAAATTCGTTCAATTTCGACTTGAACCACCTCCTCAACTGGATCCAAAGGCAATGATGTAAGTCGTTTAAGTTCCGCAATCACACCATTGAAAGTGTTGAGTGGCAAACAATCCAAAAATGATTGAAATACGCCGCTATCACTCCACAATATTCGCCCCTGATGGCCCTGATGCTCAAAAAACAGCCGTCCAATGCCAGTTGCCAAAACACGACTTAAAAGCGCTTCGAGTAAGTCTTTAGGGCTTAATGCGAGTAATTGTTCAGCCGATGCATCGATATGGCGACGACTGACCTCCATCTGAGGTAGGGCATTACCTGGAAGCGTGGGCGTGGGGACTTGGCGCGGGGGTGAGATGGATCTGGAGGGGTGAGGCTGGATGAGGGTGCCGCGATCGAATTGCAGATGGGGATCTTCTATGATCAAAGTATCGCGAGTATGCCGATCGGTGTGAAAGGCAGGCAGCCCTGACTTGTCCACGATAAGCGGATGTGGGGTAGCGATCGGAGATTCTCGCGAAATCGTCGGCTTCTCGTCCTCAAGCTCAGTCACAGGATGTTCAAAGAACACCGTCGGCGGTCCCTCAAAACCCTCATCGGCATTGCCAGCATTTGCCCCGGCATCTTCGCCCATCAAATGATCGGGCCGCTCAAAGAAAACAGTCGAGGGTTCTACTGGCTCTACTGGTTTCACATTCAAATTGGCCTTGAACTTCAAATAGGCTGACAAAACCTGATGGTGAAGGTCAGAGGAAATGACTTGCGGTGCGAGACGATATTGAAAATAGCCCAATACTTTCCGCAAATAGTCCAAAGCACTAACATCCATTAAGTCCACCATGCCTAGGCGCACCTGGTTGTCCGTCAATGAAAGGGGTAAGACTTGATGGTACAGACAAGCTTCAAAGGGCAACACTCGATCGATTAACGAAAAGATAACGTCCCGATCGATGCCTGCGGGAACCTCGGGAATCTCACCCGGTTTCGGGCAATCGTCTGACAACTTGGAATGAGGGCTGCAAGGAATGGCCACAGAAAATAGCGACGATGAAGTGAACGGCGTAAAATAGGCTGGTGAATAGGTACGTGATTCTAACTACGGTACCCAGTCCGGCGACAGGTCGATGCATTATTCTGAATCTTACGGCGGACTTTTCGTTTATCCGGTATGATTCTCCCCTCATCACATCATATCCGGTTGAGAACACAAAACATAGGCCAACTCAGCAACATGTTACGCCATCGCCAGCATTACGGTTTTAGGCATTGCAGGAAATCAGCGACTTAGGACAACATCGTTCAGTTTTCCACTGCGATACCCTTCCAAATCCAACATTATGTATAGAAAGCCAAATTCTTTAAGCTGCGCCGTAAGCAGAGGCAAATCTGTAGTGAGAATGAAATCTTGAATTTGGTCAGGCATTACTTCAATTCGGGCGGTGTCACCATCCGATCGGACCCGCAAATTTTTCCAACCCAGTTTCCGTAAGTAGAGTTCCGATCGGCCCACGCGCTGAAGCTTTTCCACAGTAATCATTTCGCCGTAAGGAAACCGTGAACTGAGACAGGGTTGTGCGGGTTTGTCCCACCAAGGCAACGCTAAATGTCTAGACATCTCGCGCACTTCAAATTTAGTAATGCCGAGTTCAGCCAAGGGCGATCGGGCACCGCGTTCTTTGGCGGCTTGAATCCCAGGTCGATAGTCACGCAGATCATCTGCATTCACGCCATCGACTACGTAGGCAAATCCCCGATCGATCGCCATGGGTTTCAAGGTGTCGTGCAATTCACTTTTACAAAAATAGCAGCGATTAATCGGGTTGCTGGTGTAATCAGGGTTATCCATTTCGTGGGTAGCAACGACCTCGTGACGAATGCCGATCGCTTGGGCTTGGGTGGCGGCATCGTCCAAATCTTCGGGTAATAAAGACGGCGATTCGGCGGTGATCGCGAGAGCACGATCGCCCAAGGTGTCATAGGCAACTTTCGCGACTAATGTGCTGTCAATTCCACCAGAGTAGGCAATTAATGCCTGTTCCATATCTTGAAACAGAGCACTGAGTTGAGTCAGTTTTTCGAGGGTGCTGAGCGATGCAATCATGGAGATTAATAGGGAGATTAGCGGCTATTGCCTGAGAGTATTGATCATTATTCTAGAACTCTCTGCGAGAGAAAATAAGCGATGTCCCTATCAGCACCAAAAGGGTGTAAAGCAAACCATAGCCAACACTTGTGAGTAAGGCCATTTGCGATGGAATTAGGTGATAAACCACTTGGTTTTTCAGATCTAACCGACTCAGATCGGGCAATAGTAGATAGAACCAGCCCGCGACTTTTTCAATCATGGGATTCTGTGAAAGCTTGGAAAACTTAACCATGCCAGAGCTAGAAATACCCATGAGATAAATGGCTACGGTCATCAACATGGCGAGAAGGGAACTGGTGAATACCCCGAAAAATAATGCGATCGAGGTAATTAAGGAAAGCTGAATGCACAATAATCCTGAATGAATCAAAAGTTCAACGGGGACAACAGAAATTTTATTGGCGACCATGACCCCGTAATACATGACGGTCATGAGTGTCACCATCAACACCAGCACGATACTTAAGCCTAAATGTTTGCCTAGAACAAATTCGGTTCGGCTGACGGGTTTGGCGACGAGGACGAAAATCGTTCGATTTAGAATTTCTTTATTAATCAATCCGGTGCCAACAACGATCGCCAACAGTATGCCTAAGATTTGCATCGCAGCCAATCCTAAATCGGGCAAAATCTTGGCTTCTGTTGCAGCGGCAATTTCAGGCAACAAGCGGGCGGCCACCAACAAAAATGCGCCGTATAAAATTAAAGTATACAGAATTCGATCGCGCACTATTTCAAGAAATGCATTAGACGCGATCGTTAAAATTCGAGGAATTGAAACAAACATGGCAACGTCCGACCCACTCGGTCCAAACACGATAGTTCTAACTCAATACGTCCAATACGATACCCTAAACCTTCTTCGTCAAACCTTCTTTATGAATGACGTTGTATCTTTTACATCAGCACACTTTAGAGTACCAATTACCTTTGCTTCAGCACTGGCTGATTTATCAAGGCGATTAAACATCCGTTTGGGGACGAGTTCGCAGCGCTTGCTGACGATGTAGGGTGCTTGGGTTGCCGTTGGGCCTTTCCAAGTTGCGTTCAGGACCAGATTGTAATAGGCACCAGAATCATAGGTGTCTGCATCGACTTTACCGGAAAGCGTCCAGAGATCCATTTCGCCGCCCCCCAGCTTATTTTTTAGACGAGACTGAACATTCTTTTCAAGGTCAGTTATCCATTGATTACTCACCTTACTTTCAAATAACCAACGTTCAATGGCGGACCAGCTTTGGTTATTAAGTCGATCGCGCAAATCATTTTCTGCCGCATTTAATACTTCACGTCCACGGGACACTGAAATATTGGGTTGGACCCGGACTACAAATGAACTACGACTAAAATCTTCAGCCATTAAACTCGGATATAGATTTAGCCAGCCTTGCAGTAGAAAATAAAACTGAAACCAACAGGCAATCAGCAAATGACTCAGAAAAAATAACACCATGCCCTGTCGATCTTTAATGGCTGGAATGGTAAATTCAGGCGTTTTTGCTTTGCTGCTTTTAATGAACTTGGGCGCAAGAGCGATTATGGCGGCGATCGGGGCAACAGAGATAAATGCCGGTGGGGCAACGCCCGAAAGATCTGCAAATCCATTCCAGCTTCCAAACACGGCTAGGACAATTAGAGTAGAAATAATCCATGGCCCAAGAAAAACCTTAGTGAAAACAGCATCAAAGGTCAGCGCAGCTTGAACATCTTTTCCATAGACAAACCACCAAACCGCCACAATCAAGAAAAACCAACCAAACGACGACACAATTTGCTGGGCTAGCGAGGACATGAAAGCGCCCATCACAACACTAAAAATACTCAGCAGCATGAAGGTCTGCCAACTGGCTAAGTCTTTAGGGGTGAGGGACGATCGGAGTGAATCAAACAGGTCTTTCATTGAACTTTAAGGAATAGGGCGGAAAGTCTAGGAAAATGACGATTTGAACAGTTGATCAGTGAAGTGATCAGTGACGATCAAGCGATCGGATTCATTTGATCGACCAAAACTCGGATGACTAAAATGACTGTAATGGCGACAAAGCTAAAAGCATTCGCCCAAAGAACGGCCATAGGGCGATTAGGTTGATCGTTGCCACTGAGTTCGAGATGTTTTTTGCGGCCCTGAAACTTACGAGGACCGATGAGTTCTGGGGCGACGGGGAGCGTGGTTTTTTCAAGGAGCAATTCCAAAAATTGGATGCCTTGAAGCTTGAGTGCAAACGTTACGACAAAGGCCGTGAACCCGATTAAATATACAGTGGGCGGCACCGATCGGACCCCAAAAAAGACATATTCCACTAAGATCTGACGGGCCGCGCTGGGCAACCAAGGCTCGACTACAAACAACAGAACCCAACCCACGACGGTCGAGAGTAGATTGACCGTGGCCGCATATTGCATACTCAGTTTTCGTCCGAGGTTGAGCCGCTCATTCAGAACTGCGGCTTCAATAGCGATCGCCATAAACAAAAATAAGAGCTGAAAAGCGATCGCCCGTAAAGGCAAGATATCGGTGTAGTTAATGATGGGTGGCATTACTAAGACTTTGAGAGAGGGCTTTGAGAGAGGGTCAGTAAGTGTCACGTAAAGATTCAGTCTCCAAATTTTACGCGTGCTTCTGGTGTTTGGAACGAAAATTTGGATAGGAGTTCAGGAGTTCTTCTATAATGGTGCGGTGATGTGGAGTCAGGACACTAGATATATGGCTCGTGCAGGAATTGGCATTCGGACGGCGCAGGATTCGTCGGAACGGTTGGCGGGACAAATTCATGTCTACGATGGCCTGGGGAAGGGCAAGTCTCAGGCGGCGCTTGGGGTGGTATTGAGGTCTATTGGTTTGGGAATACAGTCTTCGTCTCAAACGCGAGTACTGTTGCTGCGGTTTCTCAAGGGTCCCGATCGGATGTATGACGAGGATGCGGCGATCGAAGCGTTGCAGCGTGGGTTTCCCCATTTAATTGATCAAGTGCGGACGGGCCGATCGGAGTTTTTCGGGCCGGATCAGATTACTAAGTTCGATCTGCTTGAGGCGTTGCGCGGTTGGGATGTGGCAAGGGGAGCGATCGCGTCGGGACTATATTCGGTGGTGGTAATGGATGAGCTGAATCCGGTGCTGGATTTGGGGCTGTTGGCGATCGATGAAGTGGCCAGTGTGCTGAAGCGTAAACCCGGACGCATGGAAATAATTGCAACGGGACGCGGCGCACCCCAAGCTTTGATTGATATTGCAGATTTACATTCTGAAATGAGACCGCATTACCATGACGTGACGCTTGAAGCGGGTACGGGTGGCATTGAAATATATACGGGTGAGGGCAAGGGGAAATCGACTAGTGCGCTGGGGAAAGGGTTGCAGGCGATCGGAAAAGGAATCAGCCAAGACAAATCCCATCGCGTATTGATTGTGCAGTGGTTGAAAGGCGGCAATGGTTACACAGAAGACGGAGCCATTCAAGCCTTGCGCCAGAGCTATCCTGACTTGGTGGACCATCAACGGTGCGGGCGGGATGCCATTGTTTGGCGTGGTCAGCAGCAAGATATTGACTATGTGGAAGCAGAAAGGGGTTGGGAAATTGCTAAAAGTGCGATCGCATCGGGTCTTTATAAAACCATCATTCTCGATGAACTTAACCCGACGTTGGATTTAGAACTTCTTCCTGAGGAACCTGTTGTGCAAGCAATTCTCCGCAAACCCAAAGATACAGAAATAATTATCACGGGCCGCTGTAAAAATCAGCCCGCTTACTTCGATTTGGCTAATGTGCATTCAGAAATGATTTGCCATAAACATTATGCTGCGCGTGGGGTTGATCTTAAACGGGGCGTAGATTTCTAATTGAATTGATTGGTATTGCAATAGATTGCTTTAAGAGGGTGTTTGAAAAGTCTCTGCATCGGTATCAAAACACCCGATCCCCCTAGCCCCTAAGCCCTCCGGGCAGGCTACGCCACAAAAAAGGGGGAACCAGAATTCAGTTCAAAGTCCCCCTTTTTAAGGGGGATTTAGGGGGATCGGGTGCTTATTATCACCACGATTGACTTTTCAAACACCCTCTAAGACAAGACCGATCGTAACTCTGCCAAACGCTCTGCCACTAACCGATAGTAAATCCAAGTTCCCCGACGTTCTTTGGTCAACAACTCCGCTTCGTACATCACTTTCAAATGATGACTAACCGTCGGCTGCGACAGTCCTAAGGTCTCGACCAACTCACAAGCGCGGACCTCTTGATTTGGCTGGGATGCAATCAGATTAAGCAATTGCAACCGCGCAGGTTCGCCCAATACCCGGAAAATACGGGCAACATCACCTAACTCATCAGGCTCAAGACGACCTGAGAGCAAGGGCGGACAGCAAGGAATAGGTTTAGGGAGATTCATAGTTAAGGGTATTGACATACACCGAATCGTCATGAGATATTGACCACAGTAAATATTGGCAAGAGTCGATATGGTAATATTTCTGAGAGGTCTTACTCATCAATACTAGATCAAATCGCCTACTCGCCAAATTTTTACCGACACAAGATAGCCTTGTATTCCCTTACTATGTTGCTGAATTTATCGGAACTTTTGTATTGGTTTTTGCGGGGACAGGGGCGGTGATGGTGAACCAAATCACTCGCGGCGCGGTGACACATTTAGGCATTAGCTTTGTCTTTGGGGCGGTGGTGACAGCATTGATTTATACGATCGGCCACATTAGCGGCGCGCATTTAAATCCTGCGGTGACATTAGCGCTTTGGCAGACTGGATTGTTTCGCCGTTGTCATGTTTTACCTTACATTCTGACTCAGTTGATGGGATCGATCGCAGCATCTGGTTTGCTTTTGCTATCCTTTGGCCCAGTTGCAAATCTTGGGTCAACGTTGCCACTAAACAACAATTGGATGCAATCGTTGATTTTAGAAACAGTGTTGACCTTTATATTGATGTTCGTGATCTTGGGTGCAGAAGTTGATTCTCGATCGAGGCGTGAGTTCAGTGGATTAGCGATCGGATTAACCGTTGGTTTGGAAGCTGCTTTTATGGGTCCAATTACAGGCGCAAGTATGAATCCAGCCCGATCGTTTGGTCCGGCCTTTATGAGTGGAATTTGGCAACACCACTGGATTTATTGGGTGGCTCCGATCGTTGGGGCGCAGTTGGCGGTTTGGGTTTACCGATCGCTCACGAATGATTTTGCTGATTTTAAAAACTAGAATTTTCAGGAGAATGATTATGAAACGCGTGATGTTTGTTTGTAAAAAAGACCTCCTGCGAAAGTATCATGAAATCGTCTGTTCTAAAGATAAACTAAGCTCATAATTATAAATCCCTGCAATTAGATTTAACCTTAATCCAAATCTCCTTCTTCTGTTTCGATACCTAGAAGAGAGTATTCTGAATATTTTCAATTTCCGGTTAACATGTTCAACAATAATTCTTTCTTTTGCTAGCTGCTGATTAAACTTC
>JAYUEW010000147.1:0-3739 GCA_043739045.1 Synechococcales cyanobacterium | reverse complement strand
TGACATGACAACTCAAAATCAGCGAATTGCTCCTGTAACAGTCCCGGCATCAACTAAGCCTAGCGTCATGCCAACAGCTCCCGCCAATCAAACGACGATTATAGAGCGCACTATTGAGAAGTCTGCCCCTTCTGAGGTAAAGATAATCGAAGTACCAAAGGCTGCGCCGGCTGCGCCCGTCTTTGTTGTGCCCCCTGCACCCCGTCAGTCTTCCACTTCTGGCCAGACTCCTTCAAACAGTGCTCCGGCTCCAGCACAAATAACCCCAACCCCGTCCGCCGCCGAAGAGACAGTACCGAAAGATGGCACACCCTCTAGCAAAGAGAATAAAGCTAGATAAATCAATCTAGTAACGGGACTTTTAGTTCACTATGAAAGTAGAAGTCACTAACTCAAAAAAGTCTACTTTGTTGGGCGTGAAGCACTAAGTTCCGACCCAAGAGATCTTTTGTATTTGGGTGGTCGGGTGATGCTAAGGCATTCGATTTCTTGAGAAGGCGATCTTTAGCAGCAGCATATTCTGTATCGGAGATTGCACCTTCGTCGTGGAGTTCTTTAAGTTTACTTAGTTCTTCAGATAGCATCGTTCAATCTCTAATTTAAATAAGTTTAATGCAAACGAATAACGGTAATGTTGTCCTTTATCGGAGAGCATGGTGACGATCGTCCGGGGTGATGATAAGACTATATCTACTGAGTATTGAAAAATTATACTCTGTTGGCAGATCTAAGATTGGTTCATAGTTATCCTAGATTTTTTGCAATCACGTTCTCGTTCAATCATTTTATCCCCCTCGCCTGGGTCGTCCCAATGTCGTAATGTACAACACGGCTTCGTCCGTTGGAATGCCCAATGTTTCATTCACCCGATCGTCAAAGAATCCCGCAATCCCGCTGACCCCAATGCCCAAACGGACGGCGGCTAGGTTCATTCGTTGGCCCAAATGTCCGGCATCTAAATGTAAATATCGATAGGCGCGATCGCCCCATTGTCCGATCGCGCCCTGCAAATCTGCCGTATGAAATATAACTGCTGCGGCATCTCGTCCGAGTTCTTGACCAAGACAAAGAAAATGGAGTTCTTGACGAAAATTTTTGAACCGAATTTGACGTAGTTCTTGGGAATGAGGTGCATAGTAATAACAGCCTTCTTCGAGTCCCTGAATTCCCGAAACTGCAATAAAAGTCTCTACTAAATCAAGGGCACAATAGTCGGGATTATGGTCGAGATTGTGTTCAATGTAATGATCTGGATGATAGGTGAAGTCTAGAAGTGCTTTGAGTTGATTCAATGTCAAATTGCCGCCATTGTAGCTACGAGTCGATCGGCGCTGAACTAATGTTTCTTCTAAGCCCATTAAGTTCGCCCCCACCGAATTGTTCCCCCACAAAATTGGCGACGATCGCATATCGACTTTGAGACAAAATGGAAAATTATACTTGTCCGATCGTAGTGTTGTAGCCTCACGTTGCCATTCAATTTTACGATCGCTAATTTGAATTTGGGTTGCTTGATGGAGTTCGTCCAGAAGTTGACCGTCGGGAATTCGTGAATTGTAATTGTAATTTGTGGCACTGGCGATCGATGTTTGATTCAAAGACAAATGGTGATTCAGTTGCTTGAGATCAGCTAAGGGCAAGACTGCCATGGCCGCTTCTTGTTGATCGTCCAAATACAACAAGTCATTCACCGATCGATCGGCAAAACCTGCAATTAAATGAGGCCGAAAGTCTTGCATTGACCCGGCCAGTTCGATGTTGCCAAGCAAATGCCCACTGTCCAGCAATACTCGTCGGTAAGCCCGGTCTTGATAGCGCCAAGCCGATCGTTCAAAAACGGTTGTCACGACCAATGCAAGTTGCGTTCCTTCTAGAGCTGGGTGCCAGAAGCAACCATTTTGCAATCCTGTCCACACCTCACTTTCCCAGTAATGCACGAGGGAATGTTGACGGGCTTGGTAGTTGTAGAGTCCGGCGGGAAGGTGTTGGGTGCCTCGTGAGATTAGATAGATTTCAGCGGGATATAGTCCTCCGGCAGAGGGAGCGGTGCGGAAATAGTGGGGTTGTGCATCGGTGGGCAGCATGGCGGTGATGCCGTAGCTGAAAAACAAAAAGCGCGACAGTCGATACCAGAATTGTTCATCGGGATCGGAAATAGTTTCGCTTCGGGGTTCTAGGTACGATCGCAAGTCAAACTCAACCCCAATTTTATACTCTTTAAAAGGTACAGGTTGACGGCTCCAGTCCAAGCTTTGGCTCTTGCTCCGGAGAGTGTCGGGATCGTACTTTGTTCGTTCGTGGTAATGCTGGGCGAGGGAAGGTTCTGGCATGATGTAATGATCTTGTCATGAGGCGAGAGGTTTGGGGAGAGAATTTTAGAATCTAGAAGATTACTCCTGAGTTTTTGTATTTTACGGGAATGAGGCGGGCCGATGGTGCTCAATTCAAAATTCGATATGTGTCTTTTTCTGCATCTGAAAAAACGATCGCACCTTGCCGCAAAATCATCCAGCCATTTCCAATCCATTCAATCACTGTTGAAGGTAAAGGCGGGGTAACTGTCAAGATGGCCGATTCAATAATCCCTAATGGGTTTAATGCCAAATCTGAAAGCGTATAAATCGTGGGAAATTGCGATCGGATATCAGCCATATTCAAAAGCGCAGGTTCACCCGAACGATTGACACTCGTCGTCGCTAGCGGTCCAGTTTGGCGCAAAATTGTGCGGGCCAGATTGTGGTTTGGGACACGAACGCCTATTGTTCCGGTTTGACTGGGATTTAGTTTCAGTAAGGTCCGATGGCGCTTGGGTAATACCAAGGTCAACGCACCTGGGAAATAAGTATCCATCATTGTTTGCCAATACGCTTGACAATTAATAGAATCATGGCGATCGGAGTCTAAATAGGGCCATAGATCTTGACTGTCCCCAGCCATTAAAATGAGTGGTTTTTCAGCACTGCGACACTTGATTGTGTAGATTTGGTCAGCGAAATCGGGATGGGCGGAAAGGGCCGGAACCGTATCTGTGGGAAAACTTCCGATCGCTCCCTGACAGAGGTGCTGGACCCATTGATCAATGGTGACTTGTGGCATAAAAAAATAGTTTATTTCAAACCTATAACTACAGTTCCTTTTGCAATACTCGCAGAATTCCTTAGCGCACTAGATTCTGAGGCACTAGATTCTGAGGCACTAATGGTTAATGATTTCAAATGAGTCACGATCGGTTGCGCTAAAATTTCAATTAAGCGAAGTCCTGGTATTTGCTTTTCCAGCAATGGCTGAACATCATTCCACTCGACATAGGCATAGCTTTGATTTCTAGTGTCAATCTCGCGGGTTGCCAAAGTCCAGTCTAAACTTTGATTCAATGTTTTTTCCGATTTATTTGCTAGATTTTCTAGCATTTTCAACGATGTGGAAAATACTTCATAATTGCCGATTGTTGTATGAGCCGCAATCGTATTCGCCGATAGTTGAGTATTCTGACTTGATGAAAGTTGAGTCCAAGCCTGCACGGTTTGATCTCCCAATTTCACCGAACCGATCGTCAATCCCCGATCGCGAGCGATCTTGTCTAATTTGGCGATACCTTGTTCAATTTCTTGCCCCCCCCGTTTTACCGAAAATACCCACTGTGTCGGTTGATTGGGTTTGATGGGCGCTATTGAAAATCCATAGTCTCCTTTCACCCATTGAAATACATCTTGAATTAAATTCAATTGTAATTGCGACG
>JAYUEW010000146.1:0-28011 GCA_043739045.1 Synechococcales cyanobacterium | reverse complement strand
TCTGACGAGAGAAGTAAACGCCGCTATTGTAGACCTTGCCTGACTGTTCACAGAGGTATTGCAGGATTGCTTTTGTCTCTGGGTCAGGATGCAATAGGACTTGCTGAACTCCGATACTTTTCTTTGGTTTTGGCATTGATTCGACCTTCAATGTGTTGTACTCTTATATGGTATACCATATTTTACAAGGTTACAACAGTAAAATGAAAAAAGGTGGGAATCCAAATCTCGGATGGAAACCGGACAAAGGGCAAGCTTACGCTAGAACCCCTGTTCAACTTAAAGTTATGCCGGGTGTCCGAGAACGATTGATAACTGTAGACGACTGGCAAAACAAAATCAGAGGGTTTATTGATGAACTACTGGCAGAACAAGGGGACTGAAGTCCCGCGAGTCGCTTCCCTCCCAGGTCTGAAGACACTGGGCTTCCCGCATACCGAGGTATTTTTGTGAAACGTCATTTCATTGATATCACCCCCCCCTCTTAATCTTCGGAACAGGGGGAGCTGCAACAGGGGGCACAGGGACAGGTGGCTCCGGGGCGATCGGGTCTGGGTCGCGGACGGCTGGGGGAATATAGGGTTCTGGGTCGCGGACTGGGAGGGGAGGTTTAACTGGCTCAGGGTCTGGTTTGTAGCGTTCAGGTGGCGCAACATTTTGCACAGGAGGGGCTGGTTCGTAGCTAGGAGAACTGCTGTTTGAACTGCGAGATGTGTCCGACTCCGGTGCCCAGTCACGACGTTGAGGTTGTGTAGCTTCTTCCACTACCCGATCGCGCCAGTCACTTTTTTCGGGCGTAGACTGAACACTCTTCGAGTAGGACTTGTTGGGAGTGATTTTTTTGGCTTTGATGGTGCCTTTGCGATCGTCGAGATCCTTGGGCAATTCAGCGAACTTCTCCTCAGGCATTCCCTGAGTCACCTTCCGCATGAACTGGCCCCAAGTCGCTGCCGCTGTACCGCTGCTTCCAGCGGTTGGTGCGCTGTCGTCGTTGCCCAGCCACACGCCTGCAACCAGTTGAGGGATGTAACCGACAAACCATAGGTCTCTAGCTTGTTCTGAAGTTCCAGTTTTTCCAGCCACCGCCCGATCGGGCAGAGCCGCTGGCGATCCGGTGCCGTTTTTGACCACACCTTCCATCATCCAAGTCATAATTGCTGTTGAGTCAGCATCCATCACCTGTTGCGACTCATACTTTGCCTTATAGATCTCTTTTCCCTTGTTATCGACAATACGGGTGATGGCATGAGAACTGGTGTGTTGACCTTTGGCTGCAAACATACCGTAGCCACTGGTGAGTTCTAAAAGATTAACCTCATAGGCTCCTAGTGCTAGAGAATAGGTGTCCTGCATGGTAGATTCGATGCCCGCCCTCTTCGCGAGATCTATGACGGGTTCAAATCCCACATCCAGCAAAATTTTTACGGCAACGACATTAATGGATTTAGTCAGGGCCGATCGCATATCCATCGTTGTACCAGAATATTTTCCGCCATAATTTTTCGGCTCATAACCATCGACAACATAAGGCGCATCCAGATATCCCCGATAAGGCGAAAATCCAGCTGCAATTCCCGCGCCATAAACAAAGGCTTTGAACGTGGAGCCGGGTTGACGTTGGGCTTGGGTAACGCGGTTAAACTGACTTTCTTTGTAATAGTCGTAACCGCCTACCAAAGCCCTAATTTCACCATTACGAGGGTCGATTGCCACTAGTGCGGCCTGCTCAAACCCCTGGCCGGGACCATCGAGCTTGATCGTTTCCTGGACCGCTTCTTCTGCTGCTTTTTGCCATTCAGGATTCAACGTCGTCTCGACGGTCAAGCCTCCATATTCCAAAATATCTTTGGAGACATATTTAGGAAGCTCTTGCTGGACATAAGACGTGAAATAAGGGCTATTGCTGTAGAGGTTCTTGGGGGTTTCAGGTTTTAGGGTAATCGCTTCCGATCGGGCTTTACTCGCTTCATTGGAGCTGATAAACCCTTGTTCAAGCATCCGTTCAAGCACAATATCTCGACGAACTTTAGCGACATCTGCATTCACAATGGGCGAATAATCACTCGGGGCTGGGGGCAATCCCGCAATCATTGCCGACTCACCCAAGGTCAACTCACTGACGGGTTTACTGAAATAGACCCATGCTGCGTCGCCCACCCCATAGGCTTCAGAACCCAGGTAGACCATGTTGAGATATTTTTCGAGGATCTGATCTTTGCTAACTTCGCGCTCTAGCTTCTGAGCTAACATCGCCTCACGAATCTTGCGGATCAAGCTGCGATCTTGATTTAAGAACACCATCCGAGCAAGCTGCTGGGTCAAGGTACTGCCGCCTTCAAGCATTTCCCCTTTGGACACATTTCGTCCGATCGCCCGCATCAATCCCCAATAGTCCACGCCTTGATGCTGATAAAACCGACGATCTTCTGCGGCAATAAAGGCATTGATAACTTGCTTGGGTAGCTTATCGAGGGGCAATTTGTCGCGAGTTGCAGGTCCAGTTTGTAAAATTGCGGTTCCATCCATTGCCTTCACGGTCAGCGTTCCAGGACGGACAAATGCGCTGAGACCACTAACCTCAGGCAATTCGCCTTCAATGGTCCAATAACCATAGGTCAATCCGCCCAATCCCATAAACAAAAGTGTGAGTGCTACTTGATTTCGGGGTTTTCTAAGGGGACGGGGAAATTTATCTTTGGCCTGTTCCCACAAATTTCCTGCGCTATGTTTCAAGTTCAACGGCTGGGGCGATGAAGCACGCCGAGTCCGCGATCGCCGCCGAGGTTGGGTCTCATCGGGAGAGTCTGTGTTAGATGACTTTTTGAAGCGGTTAAAGCCGAACTTGACCACGAGAGGATTCCTAATAGATGGCTATTCAAATGGTTGGTCGTCGTAGCACTTGCAGTATTTGGAAAAGTATTAAGGATAAGGGACGTTTTGTCAAAGCCCGCTAGAGAGTTTCAAGCTAGGTAGACAGGGAGGCGATCGGTTATTGCGATCGCACTCTTTATTCTTTAAGTTGCACCCAATATCACAGGCTTAGATGACAGAATGACCCAATGCAATTCCCGTCACTAACATGCCCAACACTAAAAACGGCTGCGCACTGGCTTGGTATTTCACGTCATTTTTAACGGGGTCACGGAGAAAATACATATCCTGAAAGGTAATTTGCGGAATGATAAACAGGATCAAAATTGTGGCGTATAGGTTTTGGTGGACGCTAATTAAGTAGGCCGCCATCAATGCCTGAAATACGTCAATCATCAACACACAAATCCACGAGGCTTTCTGAATGCCAAACATCACAGGCAACGAGTCGAGACCCAAGGCTCGATCGCCTTCAACACTTTTAAAATCGTTGACAATAGCAATACCCAAACCCGCCAAACTGTAAAACAGCGTCAGAATAACGATCGTCCAGTTCAATTGCCCAAACAAGGCATGACCCGCCCACCAAGGCAGCGCAATATAGCTTGCACCCAGCGCATAGTTTCCTAACCAGCCATTTTGCTTCAACTTCAGTGGCGGCGCGGAGTAGATGTAGGACACCAGCGATCCGCCCAAGGACATCAATAACAGCGTCGGGAACGTATGTCCTGCCCACAAATCTAGTAATCCAGCAACCGCATTTCCCGCAAACAACAACACCCAAAACTGCGCTTGCACCTGTTTCAACGAAATGGCCCCGGATGGAATGGGACGGTAGGGTTCGTTGATTGCGTCAATTTCCCGATCGTAATAATCATTAATCGTCTGGGTGTAGCCCGTCAAAAGCGGACCCGACATCAGCATACAAGCCAAGGAAATCGCGACGTTTTCAAACGTCCAAGTAAAGCCGCCAGACGAAGCCGCACCACACAACACGCCCCACATCAGCGGGATCCAGGTCACGGGTTTCATCAGTTGTAGCCGAATTTTCCAAATCGACGTTTCTTTCACGTCGGCACCTTTCATGCCCATCATTTGGCGGGCACGGGCAGACCGATCGTCTTTTACCTCCGTCACATCTGTCGCATCCGTCACATCTGAGATTTGGGGTTCTGGTTTTACGTCTGTCATAGGATTAATCAGTGAGTGGGTTTAAAACGAAATAATCAGGCAACCGTCTTGGAATTTAGCACCTGCGACGGGCAATCCGCTTAATCCGGCGGGCAAAAATACATTTCGCCGTTGATCGCCCGCTTCGATCGTAATTTCAGGGCCATACTGAGTCAATTTAACCTGTTTTTTATCAAAGCTAGGTAGGAATAACGTGACAGTGCGAGCGGCTTTATCGATCGTTACTGGACGTGGTGCATTGCTGCTCTGGGTAAAGTCTGGCAACTGGGCGGCAATAGTATCCCATGGACCTTGGGGAATGGTCGTAATGGTCAACGGATTAAACGCATCCGCCAAAGGACTCTCAGCATTCGCCATCGGATTAGCCATTGGATTCAGAATCACGCCGCCAACATTTAGCCCGACCTGTTGAGCGCTACCCCACAGATATTGAGCCGTTGCAGTGGAGACTGGATCGCCTGTGGTGACAAGGTATGCGATCGTGTGATTGGGGTCGGACAATTTCTCAATCCCTTTGTCAAGTAGCCCATTCATATCAGCTGTTGGCTGGGCAAAATTATCGGCCAGCAGATTAATATTCATCACCGCAGCAGCCATAGGCGGAACGAAGGGGGATAGGGTTTTGCCCAAATCTGAATCAATAAACACCTGTCGAAATCTCCGGATATACCAGCTCACAATTTCCGGCATCCCCAACATCCGCAAGATTTCCGGGCTGCTTGGGCTGTCATAGACAATTACATCGTAGGCGCTGTCCCATTGGCGAATTGCATTCAGGGCCATGGCACTATCCATCCCTGCCAACACGCCTAATTCTTGGCCATAGATATTTTTGAAAAATGGGGTGCGCAAATATTTCGATTCTAGGGTTTTGAGATCTTCCCAAGCCCGCTCTAGTAACACCGTCGTCTGCAATTGCACCACCTGGAGATTGGGGGCGATCGTCATCGGGTCCGGTCCGGTCGCCACCCCCAACATCAACCCCAGTGCCGGACTGGCATCTTGAGAGGCTAACAATACCCGCTTGCCCTGAGACGCTAAACGGCGGGCGGCGGAGATCGCAACCGTAGTGCAGCCCACGCCGCCTTTGCCTAGAAATGTGAGAAGAAATGCCATAGGAAATATGCTAAGAAGGTTTGAATGTAAAAATAAGGCAGTGAAATTCTCATCTCCTGCCCTAATCTAACCAACTTTAGAGTTCTAAAAATATGAGATCTCTAGAATCGGCAAGTAAATTCTAACTTGCTGTTTCTAACTCATCTTCAAAAAACCAAGTGGCATACTTGTCATCAAACTCGACCAAGCGACCCAGCCCTTTGCCATCTACCATTTTGTAGCCAGATACTGTGCCGACTTTTCCGAGTTTTTCCATTACTTGTTGAGGAACACGATCGCGTAAACGACGAATACGTACCTTATCTCCAATTTCCATTGTTACAACACAGATACAGATCGACTAAATTTTAACAGAAGTTGATCTCCATAGATTGATTTAAGAATTGATTCCAAGCCAGTTCGCACTGTAGCCTGCCCCCGTCAAGATTTTCAAGAAATGTGGATATATTGTGTGGTTTAGACATCCGCCCTGAGATCGATCGGTCATCCCGATCGTGCTATCTCTGGCCAAAGTGATAGAATTGCAGTGCTTTGAGTGTTATTCAGCAGATTTAATTTGTCTTAAATTCCTCAACGCACAACTTGCCAAATTCTCGTCGTAATTGTCGCCCTACGCCATGTTTAAAGCTCTCTTCGGTGATCCAAACGTACGCAAACTTAAGAAATTCCAGCCGATCGTTTCGGATATTAATGCGTTTGAAGAAGATATTTTAAAACTCTCTGACGAGGAATTGAGGGGCAAGACCTTGGAGTTTCGCAACCAGCTTTCCAAGGTTAAGCGAAACTCCAAGGAAATGGATAACCTACTCTGGGACCTGCTGCCCGAAGCCTATGCGATCGTCCGCGAAGCTGGACAGCGCGTTTTGGGAATGCGTCATTTCGATGTACAAATGCTGGGTGGAATTGTCCTCCATGCAGGTCAAATTGCTGAGATGAAAACCGGGGAAGGAAAAACCCTGGTGGCGACGTTGCCGTCCTATTTGAACGCCCTGGCAGGGTATGGGGTTCACGTTGTGACGGTGAATGACTATCTGGCTCGTCGTGATGCGGAATGGATGGGGCAAGTTCACCGATATTTGGGCTTAGAGGTTGGTCTAATCCAGCAGGAAATGACACCAGAGGACCGTAAGAGGAACTACGCCTGCGATATTACCTATGCCACCAACAGCGAACTGGGGTTTGACTATCTGCGGGGCAACATGGCCAACACCATGGATGAGGTATCGCAGCAAGGGTTTAACTACTGTGTGATTGATGAAGTTGATTCAGTCTTAATTGATGAAGCCCGGACCCCGCTGATTATTTCGGGACCGCTCGATCGGCCAGCCGAGAAGTACAAAGGCGCGGCCAAAATTGCCAAAGCGTTAATCCGAGATGAACACTACGAAGTGGATGAGAAGCAGCGTAATGTCTTGATGACGGATGAAGGATTTATTGAAGCTGAACGGGCATTGGGGGTAGCGGATTTATTCGATCCAGCCGATCCTTGGGCGCATTACATATTCAATGCTGTCAAGGCTAAGGAACTGTTCCTGAATGACATTAACTATATTTTGATGGATGGGGAGGTTGTCATTGTCGATGAGTCGTCGGGTCGTCGGATGCCCGGTCGTCGTTGGAGTGATGGACTGCACCAAGCGATCGAAGCTAAGGAAAATGTAGAAATTCAAAACGAAACCCAAACCCTCGCCAACATCACCTATCAGAATCTCTTCCTGCTTTATCCAAAGCTAAGCGGCATGACCGGAACCGCGAAGACTGAAGAGGCTGAGTTTGGAAAAATTTACAACCTCGAAGTCACCACTATTCCGACTAACCGCAGCATTTCTCGGAAGGATGTGTCGGATGTGGTGTACAAGACCGAAGATGCAAAATGGACAGCGATCGCGGATGAATGTGCAGCGATGAACCGTAACACGGCGCGTCCAATCCTAGTGGGGACGACCAGCGTCAGTAAGTCTGAAATTCTGTCTAAGCTGTTATCGGAACGCAATGTTCCCCACAATTTGCTCAATGCTAAACCGGAGAACGTTGAACGGGAGTCCGAAATTATTGCTCAAGCCGGACGCAAAGGCCAAGTGACGATCGCAACCAATATGGCCGGACGTGGAACCGATATTATCCTCGGTGGTAACTCCGACTACATGGCGCGCCTGAAGCTGCGGGAATATCTGATGCCTCGTTTGGTGCGCCCAGAGGACGACGAAACCATGTTTGAATCGGCCAACGCGTTGATGCCATTCCAAGCCGATCGGCCTCCAGCACAAGGGTTTGGTGGCATAGTTCGCAAAATAAAAACCTGGAATGCGAGTCCTGAAATCTATCCAACAGCGCTGTCAGAATCGGCTGAGACGACCATTCGTGAGGCGGTTTCGGCGGCTATTGTTCAATATGGCGAACAATCCTTAAGCGAACTCGACGCGGAAGACAAAATTGCCACCGCCGCCGAAAAAGCACCTACGGAAGATCCGGCCATTCAAAAACTCCGTGCCGCGTATCTCACCATTCGCAAGGAATATGATGTCTTCACCGACGCAGAGCACGAAGAAGTGGTGCGTGATGGTGGATTGCATGTGATTGGGACAGAGCGTCACGAGTCCCGTCGAATTGATAATCAGTTGCGCGGTCGGGCGGGGCGACAAGGCGATCCGGGAACCACGAAGTTTTTCTTGAGTTTGCAGGATAACTTGCTTCGGATTTTTGGGGGCGATCGGGTGGCGGGGCTGATGAATGCGTTCCGGGTTGAAGAGGACATGCCCATTGAATCGGGGATGCTGACTAAGTCCTTGGAAAATGCTCAGCGAAAAGTCGAGACCTACTACTACGACATTCGTAAACAGGTATTTGAATATGACGAAGTGATGAACAATCAGCGTAAAGCAATCTATGCTGTTCGCAACAAAGTTCTGGATCAGAAAGACCTGCGTGAATTGGTGATTGAATACGCTGAACGAACAATGGATGATGTGATTGATGCGTATATTGATCCTGATTTGCCATCGGAAGAATGGGATTTGGCAAAGCTAGTGTCAAAGGTTCAACAATTTGTGTATCTTTTGGCTGATTTAACACCCGACCAACTCAGCAATCTGTCATTGCCTGAAGTTAAGGAATTCATGCATGAACAGGTGCGAACTGCCTATGACATGAAGGAGGCTGAAATTGAGCAGTTACAGCCCGGACTAATGCGACAAGTGGAACGCTATTTCATTTTGCAACGCATTGACGCGCTGTGGCTCCAACACCTTCAAAGTATGGAAGGCTTGCGTGAGACGGTTGGTTTGCGTGGGTATGGTCAGAAAGATCCGTTAATTGAATACAAGAGTGAAGGGTATGAAATCTTCCTTGATATGATGGTGAATATCCGTCGTGATGTTGTGTATGCGATTTTCCAATTCAGCCCGCAGTCGCAAACTGAGGAAGAGAATGATCTTTCAACTGTTGCCTAGTGATTTGTTGAATGACTGATTTGTTGAATTGAATCGCTAAAAAGGCGATCGTACTTTAAATGCGATCGTCTTTTTTAGGTAGTTTTTTAGCAACTTCTGGATCTTCGGTATCATAATTTTAGCGAGCAGTTTATCAGCGCTCTAGGAAATTATTATGCGATCGTCACTCTTTGTATCCAGTTTAATGATTTTCCTCGGAGTCGCAGAACCCACTAGCCTCGCACGATCTCCGATCGTACAAATCAATCAATCCTACAAACCAATCAAACATCTGAACAATTAGCCAACCACCAACTCGCTAACCAACAATTTGACCTCGGCGATTGCCTATCTTGGTGAAGGTGAAACTGCATTGAAATTCTATGAACAAGCCCTCAAAATTAGAACCGAAAATAAGCTCTTCACATCTGCCGCCGTCACTTTACTCTTAGCGAACCCAGACGGCAAGGCCAATCCCTCGAATATATCGGACTTACCCATCACAAGCGCAAAAATTACGATCAAGCCCTTACTTTTTACACTCGATCGCTTACCCTGCGGCGTAGCATCGGCGATTGGCAATGGCTTATAGATCCTTTTCCATCGCCCGACTCTTCATTCAACATCATTCACGATTAAATTAGCCTAATTCCAACAGAAATCGAAAGCGATATGCTAAAACTAGTAATCCATAACAACCCAGGCTCTAAATTCTAGACCTTGCATTCAATAGAACGACCTTGCATTCAATAAATCCATCTACAACACTTGACTGGGAAATACTTGATCCGGAAATTGGGAGAATATGAAACTTACTGCTGGATGCGAGCTACTATTAAACACCGACCAACCAACCCCAGTAATTCTAATGCTTCGGCCTCGGAGTGGATTAGGACAATGGATTGTACAAGAAGAATACAAGTTAGAGCCAATGACTCCGATCGTGGAGTATACCGATAGCTATGGCAATTTGTGTCAGCGCCTAATGGTACCAGCGGGAGATTTTCAGGTTTACACCACTGTCTGCGTCGAGACCGCCGATACGATCGATGTGGAGCCTGAAGCCCCCTTCATTCCTGTGGCAAATTTACCTGAGGATGTCCTACAGTTTCTTTTACCTAGTCGCTATTGTCAGTCTGACCAGTTAGGAGATTTAGCCAATCAGATTGTAGATCTAGAAAAGTCAGCCTATCAGCAAGTTCGCACTATTTGCGATTGGATTCATGCTCAAGTGGAATACCAATATGGTACAAGTGACGCTTCTACCTCGGCGATCGATACGGCTGCTAGTAGAGTCGGAGTGTGCCGCGATTTTGCCCATCTAGGAATTGCGCTATGTCGGATCTTAACCATTCCCGCCCGCATGGTGGTGGGATATCTATATGAATTAGACCCGATGGATCTTCATGCGTGGTTTGAAGTATTTGTCGGCGATCGTTGGTATACCTTTGACGCGACGCAAGCAAACCCCAGGGGCAACCGGATTGCGATCGCCTACGGTCGGGATGCTGTCGATGTTGCTTTAATGAGCAATTTTGGGCCGATTGAACTGGTAGGCATGAAGGTGTGGGTGAATGCCGCTGAATGACTTGAGTGAACATTTAAACTTTCCTGCTAGTACTTAATTCAATCCAGCCCTCTCAATGCCACTTAGTTCAGAAATTGTTCTAGACGTGCGGAAATAAGAATGCGACTAAGATCGCGCATAATTTCACCTCCCTCATTCAGATAATTTGCAGTCTATGCACTGCCCTGACTGTCTAGAAATTGAGGACCGACTCCCCGCACAGCGAATAGTGTGCTTAAACGTTGTATTTCTAGCAACAAGCCCTACAGCATAGATGATGTTGCCAAGTCTGATCGGCCCGCTTCAACCAAAGCCCGATCGCGAATCCGACAAGAATCACACACCCCGCAAGGCACTGCGCCCCCCTGATAGCAAGACCAAGTGAGTTCGATCGGAACCCCGAGACGCAAGGCTCGATGAACAATATCAACTTTAGAATCTAGGACTAACGGTGCAATTAGTTGAGGTGAAAATCCTTCAATTCCGGCTTTTGATGAAAGTGCAGCCAATCTTTGAAATGCTTCAAGATACTCAGGACGACAATCGGGATAACCTGAATAATCCACTGCATTAATCCCAAGATAAATACTAGTGGCCCCGATCGCTTCAGCCAATGACAACGCGATCGAAATGAACACAGTATTGCGCCCCGGAACATAGGTTGAGGGAATGATGCCATATTCTGTTTCTTGAGTGGGAATTGATTGACTCGAATCCGTCAAAGATGAACCGCCCCATTGAGAAAGATTCACCTCTAAAATTTGATGCGTTTTGATCTTGAGCGCTGCCACAATAGCCTTAGCCGCATCCAGTTCCCGATCGTGACGTTGACCATAAAACAATGACAATGCCACAACCTCACAACCATCCGCCTGTGCTTGGGCCGCAACGGTTGCTGAATCTAATCCACCCGAAAGAAGTACAACTGCTTTAGAAGCATTAGAAAATGTCATATAAAGTTCTCATCAACTCATCACTAAATCATCTAACACAGAATACTTCGGCAATGTCTGATCGATCGATTTACCCGATCGTAATACAATCCGATCGTGTTGACTTCGCGACAGCAATTCACTATAAGTGCGGGCTTTGAAAATAATCAAATCAGCAGGCATTTCTGCCCCAATTTGCCCCCAATACTCCAATCCCATCACTTCCGCCGGAGTCAACGTAACTGAATTGATCCAATCGCCATAGGGCCGATCGAGATGGGCAATCCGTACCGACATATTAAACACCTCAAGACCATCGTGATCGCCAAAAGCGTGAAATGAATCCCGACAATTGTCGCTTGAAAGCGTTGTCGGAATGCCTGCCTTTTTCAATTCGTGAAGTTGCGTTACTCCCCGCCATGACGGTGTTTTGGAAGATGCGCGATCCTGTAAATATAAATTGCACATCGGTAAACTAACAACGGCTATTCCTGCTTTTTTCACTAATGCGATCGTTTGATTCTTTTCATCTTCCGGCTGTACTGACAGACTACAACAATGACCGCAGACTACTTTTCCCTTATATTTATGCCGAATCGTCGCCTCGGCAACTAGCCTCAAACAAATTGAATCCGGCTCACTATTTTCATCTACATGGAAATCCAAATTTAATTTCCGAACCTTTGCCATTTGAAACACTTGTTCAATTTGGGCTTCTAAATCTGGATTCGTAAAAGCCACTCCCCCCAGAATTCCGCCCATCTCAGCCACCAAATCCGCAAGTTTCTCGCCCGCCGGGGTCATATAGTAATCTAATGAGACCAATGCCACCGCTTGCAAGGTAATTCGATCGGCCCATTGCGATCGTAATTTATCAAAAACATTCCAACTGATAGTAGCTTGCTTACCAAATGAATCAATATGGGTCCGGATTGCTTTAGTTCCATGGGCATAGCTGCATTTCAGCCCAAACTCCATCCGACGATAAACATCTTCTGCATTCCAATATTTCCGAGAATCTCGAGTTACCGCTAACAGTGCCGCATCAAAGCTCCCATCAGGATTAGGCGATCGTTCCCAAATGTGTCCCTTATCAAGATGCGTGTGCAGCTCAGAAAAACATGACAGCACCATGCCTTTCTCCAAATCAATTGAGGGCACGTCTGAACTCATAAACGTTCCCGCCGCCGTCAATGTTGCAATTTTTCCGTCTTGAATTTCTAAGTCAACACACAATAACTGATCCGTCGGCGACTTTCGAGGGGTCCATTTCGAGCCACCCATCATCAAGGAGAGCGGAACGTGTGCATTTCGTAACCAATAATGATTCGAGTCAAACAGCATGGTATCTACGGCAGGACATCTACGACAGATAGCTTGAAGCCTCTGATCGCGTTTCTATGATCTCACAAAAAGATGAGAGCAACTTATTCATTCAGTAGGCATAATGGAAAAGATCTCCTTTAGTTTTATCAGGGTTTACTCATGAAGCGCATATTGTCTACGGCACTGATTAGTTTTTCCATGCAATCCACTCTGGCAACCTTGCTCACGATCGGTCTGTGGAATACGATCGTCCTTCCCAGCCATGCCCAACCCGCTCCATCCATCTCCGATAATCCGTCTAATAAGTCCGAATTTTGGGTTCCTGCGGCGCGCTTGGACCCCTCGAAGCCACAACGCATTACGATCGTCAACAAAACGTCCATCCTACTGGAGTATTTAATCACCACCCATACTGACTTCCGCACCTTGGACGCGGGTAAATCTGCAACGCTCTCCGATATCGATACGCCTCTCTTTCTCAATATCAACTCTCAGGAAAGTAATTACTCTGTAAAATATTCCGTCAGCGTCGATAAAAAGACTAATACGCTGATAGTTACGGTTAAGCAGACAGATAGCAAAGATAATCGAGTTTTGAATATTAATGAAACGGGCGCGGTCTATCTTTACTAATTCAGACTTTTACTAATTTAAGCTACTAATTTAAGCCGAAATTAAGCCGAAATTAACTACGAAAGGCTTCGACAAATGCCGTCACCTGCTCATGGGTTGGCGGCGAAAAATCAAGTAACTCATTAGTCTGCAAATCATTCAGAGTTTGAAACAAGGGTACCGATCGTTTCCCAAACCCAGGATTCCGGTAAACCGTCAGCGATTGTCCTTCAGAATTCACCAATTGCATCTGGGTCGGCACTTGGAAAAACACATGATCCAAGTTCGATCGCATCTGATGCAATATCGGCATCAAACTCTGTAATTTCTCCAAAGACACCTGCAATGCCTCAGCTTGAGGCAAATCATGCGGCACTGATTTCAGCATTATCGTTAAAAATGTTTGAGTTTGTTCTGCATCCGCAAAGGGAAAAATTGCCGCCGCCGCCGTTAAAAACAAATCTCGATCGTGTCCCAATTCAAAACTCAACGTAGTCCGGTGGCGTGAGGTCGCTAGGTTTGGGGTCGGTAACGGCGTGACGCGGGTGAGCTTACGGTAAGTACTGGCCATCAAACTCGCCGCATCTATCGCAATACTCGCATCCAATGTCACCTCTACTTTCGGAGCCGATCGGTAAAAGAATTCGTAGGGATCATTCGAGCTAAAATGATAGGTCTGAACCCGATCGGCATTCATACTCAAGTCAATCCATCGGCAACTCACGTCATCTAGAATTGCCCCATACCGATTCGTCCGATGCAGCTTAATGCCATCGATCGTCGCGCCCGTCAGATCGGCATTGGTCCAGTCCACCCCAGACAAATTGGCATTGCTAAGATTTACATGGACCAGCGTGGTGCCCAAAAGAGTTGCATTACTCAAATCTGCCCCCGTTAGATTAGCCCCGCTCAGCACCGCCCCACTCAAATCGGCCCAGCGCAAGTCGGCCCCACTCAAATCAGCCCAGCGTAAGTTCGCGCCTTGAAGGTTTGCACCCTGAAGGTTTACACGGCTACAATTCGCTTGACGAAGTTCTGCCCCACTAAGATTCACGCCCGTTAGATCTGCGCCCGTCAAATCACTACTGTGCAGATTCGCTTGTTCTAGGTTGGCTGATGTCAAAATCGCGTGACGTAAGTCCGCTCGACTGAGATTGGCACGGCTGAGATTGGCCTGCCGCAGAATAGTATCTTTTAAGTCCGCATGAGTGAGATTAGCGCTAATGAGATTGGCATGGGAAAGAATGGCAAATTTGAATTCAGCCTTAGTCATTGTGGCGTAACTCAGATTTGCATGACTTAAATCAGCCTGAACGAAGTCGGTGAAATTGAGGTTTGCTCGGGTCAGATTGGCATGATTGAGGCGCGAGCTAGTTAATTTTGTCCCGTTGAGTCTTGCCCCAGAAAAATTTGATCCTGAGAGATTAGTATTACTTAAATTAACGATTTTGAAAACGGAGTCTTTGAGATTTATATCCCGCAGATCTGCCCCGCGAAAATTTTCCTCGGAGAGACTCACTCCAACAAAGTTCCGTATCCCTGCCTTATATTGGGCAATCAAATCTCCACCCTTCATCTCTATGACATCCATTCGATCGCTCAACTCAGTGGCTCAGTGGTACATTCAAGGACATACTTAGACCAGTTTAGACGGGGCGGGTGATGAAGTTAGGAATTGTGGGATTGGGGTTGATTGGTGGGTCGCTGGGACTGGATGCGCGGGCGCTGGGGCATGTTGTTGTTGGGGTGAGCCGCAAGCCGAGTACTTGCCAACGGGCCGTGGCACTTGGGGCGGTGGATGATGCGAGTGTGGATGGGAGCATTTTGAGCACTGTGGACATGGTGGTTTTATGTACGCCGCTGTCGGATATTCTTGCGACAACTGAGAAAATTCTACCTTTTCTACCGAAAACAAGTATTTTGACTGATGTGGGTTCTGTAAAAGCGCCGATCGTGTCTCAAATGCAAGAGTTGCTAATCCGAGAAAATGCTGAAAATCCATTTATTGGTGGACATCCGATGGCAGGTACAGCGAATGCTGGGATTGAGGCGGCGATTCCTAATCTTTTTCGTGGCAATCCCTATGTTCTGACTCCGACCTCAACGACACCGGACCAAGCGGTGGAAGTGGTTGCAGATTTGGTCCGATCGCTGGGGGCTAATCTGTATCAGTGCGATCCGGATACCCACGATCGGGCGGTGGCGCTCATTTCTCATCTTCCGGTGATGGTGAGTGCGAGTTTGATTCAAGTTTGTAGGGCAGAAGGGGATCCATTGGTGCGGGAGTTAGCTATTCAGCTTGCGAGTTCGGGGTTCCGGGATACCTCTCGTGTGGGGGGCGGCAATCCTGAATTGGGGCGTTTGATGGCGGAGTTTAATAGAGATGCGCTGTTGGCCTCGCTGCATCAATACCGATCGCAACTCGATAAAATTATTGGTCAAGTGGAGTCGGGTGCATGGAATGCTCTAGAGGCGCGTTTGGTGGAAACACAACGCGATCGGCCTTTGTATTTAAAATAGGATTTAGAAGCGTGAATCATATTTAAAAGAGCAAGGAACCGCTAGATAACTTACTCAATATTCATTCTAGTTTTAGTTCTTGATTAGTTTGATCAATTGTTTGATTTTGCTCTCTTCCTTATTTTTCGGTGCAGGTGGTTCAAAAACAGGCATGGTTTCGCCCAGATAACGGTAGTGCGCCCAGATGTCCCAATAGGCGGAACTTGGTTCAATCCTCATGCCTGCCCAGTGAAGATATTGCAGAGAGCGATCGGAGGATGGATCAAACAAGACATTGCCTTTAGGAATGAAGTGTGTGCTGCCTGCCCAGTTTCCAGGTACATGATCATCTAAATTGACTAAGTTAAACCGTTTCTCGATATGCTTCAAGACCATGTAATTAATAATCGGCTGATCAGAAGTCTTTTGAGTGAACGTAAAATATTGTGGATGAGTCACACATTCATCCAAGGTGGCATAAATATCTTGTTCGCTGATCAGACCTTTCTTAGAAGCCCACCAGCCGCTATTAAAGATGTCTTGTAGTTCAACTAGGTCAAAGACATTCTCGTTGATGACCGCTTCAGGAAATACATCGTTAATTCCACCACGATGCTGATAATCGCAGGACAGGAAATCGTACTTGTCGAAATGATTGAGATTATCGATTATTTTTTCAAATACAACAATGTCTGTGTCGATGTACAGAAACTCGTCGAATTCTCCAAACCAACACGCCAGTTTTCTGAGTAGATTGGGGCGGAAAAACTTGCCTGAAAAACTGATGTACACCCGTTTAGACAGTCTATCAATGAACTCCAAGTTCTCATAGATTGTCACATTGAAGCGTGATTTTAGGATGTCTGCAACTTGGTGATAGTTGTCGTCATAAGGAATCAAAACTATAGGCGTTTCTGCATCGTAGCTCCGAATACTATTGAGAAGAGCGATCGCATTTGTAGCTACTTTGTCGTTCGCAACAATGTAAATTCCACGACTCATAAGAAAATTCCATAAAATTTGAGAAACAGGATTAACGACGTAACTTACTCAAAATGCGCTCTGTCAACGATCGGCTATTGTACGGACGAGGTTTGCCGGAGAAAGATGGCTGAGTGCTTGGATCATGCAAATAGCGATAATGTAAGAATAGATCCCGATAGGGGAAGTCTATATTTTCGCCTGCACATAAATCTGTAAATAAACTCGATGATAATCCAATGTAATGGAGATAGGTCAAGGGATTCCCCCGATCGAAAAGCTGATGGTCGATCCGTTTAAAATGATCGGACGTGACACAACAACCTGTTCTTTCAGAACTCGGTAACTCCAACGCATAGTTATAGATTGCTAGGTTCGATCGCATTGCCCAATAGTTGAGAATCGTTTGATCGGGTGCCATTTCATAGAGAATATCATGGTCTCCAGCTTGAAGTGCATTTAAACAGATATCTAGTTGGACTTGACTAAAGGTTCTCCGCTTTGCAGCGAAAAAACCAGAGCAGAAAATTTCTTGCTCAATTCGATCGACAGAAAAGACCTCGAAAAGTTTCTCACTTTTATGATTAAAAACATGGTTAACATCACGATGCTGGAAGTCGTAGACGATCCAATCATGGCTGTCCAGTTTTTCAATTATGGCTGTTATGTCTTGCAGTAATAGGGTATCTGCATCCATATACAAGAAGCGATCGAATGGACCTGAAAAAGCCCCCAGACGGCGATGCGTCCCAAAACGATGGTAGGAATCGGTGGTCACTTTTGCCCAGCGAGCTTTAACATTAGGACAGGCATCCCACATCCTTCTCGCTTGATTGTCCCAATAGTCCATTGCGGATTGATCTTGGAAGATTTGAACATTGGGGCGACCCTGAATTGCTGCTGCTAGCCTAGTGCATTGATCGTCATAGGGAAAAATGCAAATGGGGAACTCTGGCCCCATTACCTCCCCGATACTATTGATTAAAGCAATCGCCTGATCTAAAACCCAATCATTCGCCAATGTACAAATTCCGACCTTCATATCACTCATGAAATTCTCCTAAATTAATGAGTTAGCTTTAACTTACTTTTTGAACATATTCAGACATCCAATTCATCAAGTTCAACTTATGAAGAATGATCTGTCTGGCTTCAGAGATCGCATCTTTGGCCACATACCAAGCATCAGATGAGGCCGTCATTTCTTGAATATATTGTAATCCTTTTTCGTCCATACTCGGTAATCGTAAAAAGCTTCCAGGCGGTAATAACTTGTCGGCTGCACTGCCACCATAGTAAATGGGTAAACACCAGCTTAAAAGTGAATCCCAGAGCTTTTCGCTCACGTACCAATCATTATCTGCATAGTTCTCGATCGCGAGATTGTAATAATATGGAGCCATGCCATACCATTTATTATTAATAGATCCGGCCTGTGCCCAAGCTGGAAGACCACGCCCGTAAAAATCACATTCAATCTTACTCTCGTGAATTAACTTAAGAAAGCTGAGCCGATCGCGGTGGTTGGCGGTGCGATCGATCCCGGAGGTAATCCAACTACAATTTTTTTGTTTGGTGGGCGGTGGAAGTTGATTAAGTTCTTCAAATGAATTGTTTAGATACCAAATAGCGGGCATATAGTCTGGCTGTGGTGCGTCATCATCAGGACCAGAGATGTAGGCGGCATAAGGCTTTGCTTGATTGTAATGAGTGATATTTTTCTGAATTACTTCAGGCAGTGGGGGTTCACGCGACAGGAAAATAGTCCGATCGGGAGATACATTTTGTAAGCGATTTTTGAGATTGATTTGTTGTTGAAGGTAGCGATCGGTCCGGCGTTTGTTTTTTAATGGGTTCCAATGCTTTTCGGGTAACTCTGGAAAATCATGGAAGTTATACATCAGTAGAAAATCTGGATTTTTGGCATTGGCTTGAATACGAATATTATCCCAATGTCCAAAGGGTTGTTTTGCCTGTTGCCATAGCCAATCTATTGGACAGGGGTTTAATCCTACGTAGCTGCTAATCATTCCAATGGTGTAAGTCATCAAACTCTATCAATAAATTAGTCGTAAATCTTAAAATCTAATTAGTTTAGTAATTACACTAAATCAGCAATCCCGATCGCCAGCGCCGCAACAATGTCGGCAACCGCTCAATCAAAAATACCCCGATCGCCACTCGATCGCGCCAATTGCGATACTGTTTCCATAATGCAACTGCTTCTGACCAATTCAGCCACATGCCACCGGATTTACGAAAATGCTGGATTAGTTCAGTGCCTTTCAGCGATCGTTGTGTGCCGTACAAGGGTTGCAGAGTCATAGGAAGGCTGTTGGGTTGAGTTGTAGGGCAATAGCGTTGATTGATCCAATCCGGAACACTATCACGGTAAGTTTTTGCATCGGGATGACCGCAGCCAATATTGCTGACGAACGATCGTTTGGGAATGATGTGAACATAGTTACGGGCGAGTGTCGCGACGGTCATAGTAATGACCCAATCGGTTGTATTATTTTTTTCGACAAAGAATTGATTGACAAGGGTATATTTCGTTTGAAGATTAGCTGGAATAGCAATAAAAGATAGGAAAGGATTATAGTTCTCTGCTGCATGAATCAAATCCAGGGATTGCCATCGATCGGACCAAAGGGCAAATCCTAAGGAGAATACTCGATTTGAAGCCATAAAGTCCGACGGAATCTGCGCTTCTAGTTCATCGGGGAAGTTGGCATAAGCAGAGATGGAAAAGACCTGTGGATAAGGCTTATAGGCTGTTAATAGTCGAACCATCCGATCGTAAAAGTTAGGATTTGGAATCACATCATCTTCGAGATGAATGAATGACTCATACTGCATTGAAACTTCTGTTAAGGCTTCAATAGTATTTCGATCGCAGCCAAGATTATAGGGTCTGCGCCTAATTTCTACTGGAATTTCTACTGAAAAATCATTCAATAAATCGACACAAGCCTGAATTTTCAACTCATCTCGATCGCCACGCGCACCATCTAAATACGCAATAATACGATCGGGTTTTAAGGTTTGATTCCCTAGTGCATCTAGAACTTGAACGACAAATTCTGGACGGGTAAATGCAATCAGGACGATCGGCGGCAGCGTTCTAGGAAGCTCAATTGTGTCAAGTGATGTTGGTAGTGAATTGGAAAGAGTGGCAGATTTGACTTGCATATAAATACTCAAATACTAAGTGAATCTAGTGAATTGAAATCCTATCTTCTGTTTTCGCTAAACTTTCACCAAACTGTATTCGATATAGATTGGCATAGACACCGCTTTTCAAAAGCAGTTCATGATGGTTGCCAACCTCAACCACCCGACCTTTATCAAAGACCGCAATTTGATCTGCATTTTGAATCGTCGATAAACGGTGAGCAATTACTAAAACCGTCCGATCGCGGCTCAATTCATCAATCGCCTGCTGCACAATGCGTTCAGACACGGTATCTAAGGCGCTTGTTGCTTCGTCTAGAATCAAAATCTCAGGATTCTTCAACAAGGCACGGGCGATCGCAAGACGTTGACGTTGACCACCAGAAAGGAGTACACCCCGATCGCCGATCGTTGTATCAAATCCTTGAGGAAGTTCGCTAATAAATTGGTAGGCATTGGCTCGTTTTGCCGCTTCAATGATGCAGTCTCTTGTGGAACTTTCGACTCCATAGGCAATGTTATTTGCAACAGTATCATTAAACAGAAATGTATCTTGACTAACAATTCCCATAGATTGCCGCAGCGATCGTAAATCAAATTCTCGAATGTCACGATCGTCAATGGAAATCCCCCCCATATCGCAATCGTAAAACCGAGGCAATAAATCTGCTAATGTTGATTTCCCAGCGCCAGAAGACCCAACCAGTGCCAGAGTTGTACCTTTGGGTAAGGTTAGGTTGATATTTTGTAAGGTCCAGTTTTCATTGCCGGGATACCGAAATCCAAGATTTGTAAACCGAATTGCGTCTTTGAGACCTGAATAGTAAGTTTGTCCTCGTAGCATGAAGGGTTTGTTGTCTCGGCGCAAAAAGTCTGCAACCACTTGGACACTAGGTGCCGCATTGGCAAAGCTACTACGTTGGGAATTTAATTGGCTAACAAAGGGCAATAGTCTAAACAATACTAATAAATAGGTGAGTAGAATTGTTGAAAGAGAACCGGATTGGGTTTCAAACCAAGCTTTACCCAGAATAACGATCGTCAACACCGTCACAATTCCCGCAATCTCATTCAATAGTGGAACCATTGCAAAGGTCGCCTGAGATTGAAGTTCAGCATTTTCTCTCGATTCAATTAGTTGACTTAAATTCTTATATTCAATATCTTCATTTCCGGTTGCCTTGACCAGCCTAATTCCCGAAAGAATCTCCTGCTGCATTACCGAATAGCCACGGGATTGTTCGGAAAGTATTTCTCCATTTCGTCTAGCTCGTTTAACCAAAAACTGATTACTTAATGATGCCAATCCTAATAGAATTGTTGTAGCTATTGTTAATTGCCAAGAAATAGCTAACAGAAAGGCAGTAAAAACAAAAATAGTGATGCCAGTTGTAAAGAGACTTGTTGTAATCCGAATGGCTTCTGCGGCCCGCGAAGTCTCACCGCCAAGCTGACTCATTAAGTCGCCCAGCTTATTCTTACTAAAGAACTCTAGATCTACATCTAGTAACAATCGCATTCCATCTTGACGAATTTGACGCGTCAGAGTTTGGGAGAGGCGGCTAGAGACAATAGAGTTGGCATAGCTGGCCAGGTTTTTCAGGACGATCGCACCCAATACCCATCCCATCATGATTAGATAACGATGATTAGGAGTAAGGCTACTTGTCGAGCCGGACAAGATTTGCTGCAAAATGGGTGGCATTCCTTTCATGCCAATCTCTTGACCTAAAAACCCAAAAATTACCGGAATAATCAGTGCCGTACTTACTCCATTAAACACAGCTCCAGAAAAACCAAGAACCACCGTCAGCCCAATAAGTTTTGGGTAGCGCGATGCAAATTTAATGACAAGCTGGTTGGGGTTCATAAAATCAAGACGTAGGTTCGGGAGCAAAAGCAAGGATTAAGGGTGGGGCGATATTCCGTCCCTATCAGTATCGACAAATCCTACAGAAATTCAACATCTAAAAATACTGAGATTTCAATCATGCGGCTCGATCATAGTTTTGAGCATTTGATGGGGAACTTTAAGGATTCTAATTTACAAAAGTTTTGCCCTGCTGTGATGACTTTATGACTTCTTCAATCTCGCCTGCTAGCTCTAGTATCTGTCTAATTGCAGTCCATTTCGGGGCGCTGCCGAGCTGGATCAATCTGACACTTGAGACTTTTTGTCGCAATACTACATTTAATTTGTTGTTAGTAACGGATCAACCCATCGATCGGACCTACTCACGCGACAACATCCAAGTTATCAAATCTTCATTGGTCGAATTCAGCACCTTGGCATCACAGCAATTAGAATTCTTAGTCCAAGTGAAACGTGGATATAAAATCTGCGACTTTCGACCAGCGTTTGGCCATATTTTTGAATTTGAATTGAAGGGGTATGATTACTGGGGACATATTGATCTTGATACCTTTTGGGGCGATATGGCCACGGTTCTTGCGCCCGCGCTGATCACCCAGCCAGATATTATTTGTGGTGAACCCAATCATGTCGGTGGACCATTTTGTCTGTATCAAAATCGCTTAGAAATCAATCGGCTCTATCAAAAAAACGATCGCCACAAAGAAGCCTTTCAGCGCGAAGATAATGTGGATTTTGATGAGATTGGGATTAATTTTGATCATCAAGGATTCGAGACGACGGTCCGACATGCTGAGTCTCAAGGTAAAATTTCCGTCTATCGCGATCGGCAGTTTTATCTTCAAGATAGTGATTCAAGTTGGTGGATTGCTCAAGTCCACAAGGCGTATCCAATGGATCGGCCATTGGGTAAGAAATTTAAATTTGGCGCGGGTGAATGGCGATCGGGAAAACTCACGGCCCTCGAAGATAATCAAGAGTATCTTTTCTATCATCTCTATGACGGCAAAAAACGTCTTTTCCGCCCCTTTCCGCTGCAATGGTGTAATCAGATTGAACGCTTTAAAATTAGTGGTGACGGATTTCAACTCAGCTACCGATCGCCGTTTTATAAATTTCTACATTCACTTGAAAAATTGATAATTTCAGTTATTCGTTGGGCCGTATACGATATGGGACCATTGCGTCATAAATTGAAGGCGATCGTAAAACGCAGACCCTGATCAAACTAAAAAAACGTCAAGATTCGGCCAGAATTAAAGGCTTTCAAAATACCGTTATCGTCTTTAATTAATAGCTCACCCCGATCGTTAATGCCCTCAGAAATCCCAACAATCAAGCCATTTGGGGTTTCAAATTGAATCTTTTTACCCAGTAGTGCATCCCTCGATCGCACCTGATCCAGCCAATTCACAGAATTCAGATCCCATTCAAGCTGCATCATGGCCTTCATCACGGGGGACTGTATCAACCGATCGCGCAATACCGATAACAGTTGAAACTCCGTCGGGATTTCTTCTGAGACCTGATGCAAACTAATAGGATTGCCGATTTGCGCCCTATTAATCCCAGCCTGTGCAAAATCGACCGATCGGTTAAGGCCAATCCCTACGATCGCCGTTGTTAAAAGATGATGGTTAGAGGAGGGCGATCGGGTTTCGCACAAAATACCCGCAACCTTACGACCCTGAATCAAAATATCATTGGTCCACTTGAGCTTTGGGATCCCGTCCAAATTTGGCATCAGCATCTCCAAGCTGTCAATTACCATTAATCCCGCGACCAAACTCAGCAAATGGATTCGGGCCAGTGGAAACTCTTGCAACACAAACGTCGCCGTCAGTACACCGGGGGGGGATTGCCACGATCGGCCATACTGCCCACGCCCAGCGGTTTGACGACGCGTGAAAGCAACGTCACCATGATGTAAAACATGCAGATGATCCATGGCCCAATGATTGGTGCTGGGGCAGGTTTCTAGCTTGTGGAGCCAATGGGGAAGAGGCATGTTCTAACAGAAATTGAGCAATAAAACAAATGATTTAAACGTCAGATGAAAATCGTTTTGAGATCCAGCTTGAGGCTCCGCTAATCAGCGCACCTGCCATCATTATTCCCAAAGCTGGCTGCATGACGGGTGCCCACAAACTTACCCACAGGTCAAAACCTAAGGTGAGATTGTTAAGTTTTCCGATTAGGGCGACGACCCCCCAAAAAAAACAAAACAGTACGAAAAACAAATCCACCATTAATAGTAAATTAATCAATCTTAAAATCTGATCTTTCATACAGCACGACAGCTATTTTTTAGGTAAAACATTGAGCAAACTATCCAAAATAGATTTTACAAGGGAGCGCGCACCCCTAACCCATTGTTAGCATCTTGAATTTGAATCCTACAGTTTCGAGATAGTTCGGCTGGAGAAGATAGAACTGGGGCCGATCGGTTCCTCGATAAACAGGTATAAGTGGCAAGAGGGTTTTGGCCTTGGCCTTGGATTTGGGCTTGGCGAGTAAAAACGCGTAAGTTGTAGCCGGATTTAAACCGTTGATCAGGCTGGTCACTCCCATTGCCGAACTGCTGCAACAATTCGTAGCGTTCAAAATAATCTAAAAGTCCCCAAAGTTGACCATTTACGACCAAATCTATCCGTCCACGATCGCTATTGGTACTGGGACAAACAAGCCAATTCTCAAACAACTTAGAACTAAATTTAGCCCGAGACGCAAAAAGATCTCGGTTTAACCAAAGACTAGGCTGAGCTAAGGCTGGATCAAAGGGCACCTCGGACAGCCGATCCTGAACTCCGGGGACTTGGTTTTCACATTTGCCATACTCAGACGATTCTATGTATACAGAATTTGGCCGAAAATTACTCGGGTCTTCTTCTATGGCGTTTGCCGGAAGCGCCACAACACAGTACGCCAGACCGTAGGCTAGCAAACTGAATCTCACTAAACTGCGGGAGATAGAAGAGGGATTAAGGACTTGATGCATAGGGAGTACAACATGAACAGGGCTTGGAACACCTCGACCGAGAACTACGAGATCTTTGTTCCTGAAACGGTTAGGTTTTCTCATTGAAAAATGGAACTTAGCTCAACCTGGAGGAAATCAAGAATTATTTTCAAAAGAGTTTTCTAATTTTCTAGCCTAATTCTAAAGCAACTCGACTTAAGTAATCATTCCTGCCACAGTCTCCGTCTGGGTTTTCCGGCTAACCTATTGTGAGTATCCCGCAGTAGGTCCGGGATGTTCAGAGTTTCGGGACATCTGGGTAAACAGTCACCGCAATCGGTGCAATTATTGGCCTTGCGCCCCGGAAACCAGTGGCCCGCATTTTCAAACATTCCGTACCGATACTTGCCAAAGGCATCCATGTCGTAGGCGATCGCTAGGTTGCGCAGCCTCAGAACTTCGGGAATATTAATATCTTCCGGGCAAGGTAAACAGAGATAGCATTGGCTACACTTGTCGGTCCCCAGACTAGCTTGAAGTTTATTATGGAGCCGATCGAAAATTTGTCCCTCTTCCTCAATGCCTTGAATGCTGTCTAAGGGGAGAGTCCACTCCTCCGGATTGGCGGGGCCAACGCTGAGGGTATGGATTCTAGAGTCCTGAAGTAAAAAACGATAATTCGTGGCCAGTGGGGTCAGCGGCGCACAATATTCGACCAGGGTTTCGGGTGGTGTGTAGAGCATTCCGCCTTTATCGCCAGGGGAAATAATAAAAATCCCCATGTCTTTTGCCTTTGCTTGTTGGATCGCCGCCTCGTTACGCCGAAAGAAAATCCCGTAGTGCAGATTGATGAATGCGAATAAATCAGTGGCGATCGTGGCTTGAATAAGCTCTAGACTTCCGTGAGTTGAAAAACCAACATGATTGATTTTGCCAGCGGCGACAAATTCCTGAACAATCGCCATACAGCCATTTTGGCTCCATTCCAGATGCTCGAATGTATTCACCCCATGGATCGCGAGGCAGTCAATACGATCGCTTTGTAGCCTTGTGAAGCTCTGCTCTAAGGTTTGCCGAAATTCCTGTAAATCTGGTGTTGGACAGATTTTGGTGGTGAGAATGTATCGATCGCGATCGAAATTTTTGAGTGTATTCCCCAAAAAAGTCTCGCTTTCACCGTAGCCATTGGCGGTTTCGAGATGGTTAACTCCAGCAGTGATGGCGCTGGCGATCGTGTCTGTCATTTGGGCTTGTGAATCGAGACACCGCATGGTGCCACAGGACAACACTGAAATCTGAAGCTCTGTTTTCCCAAATCGACGATACTCCATTTAAATTTTCTCCAATAGAACAACAGCATGGACCGCGATCGCATTTTCTGCCCCGATCGAATCTTGTTTTTCATTGGTAGTGGCTTTAATTCCGATCAATTCCGGATCCACGGCCATCACTGCTGCAATTTTTTCACGCATTGCAGGCAAATGGGGTTTCATTTTGGGTCGTTCTGCGAGAATTACGGAATCTAGGTTGACCAATTGCCAGCCTTTTGATTTGACCAGTTGATAAACCTGATCCAATAATTTCAAACTATCCGCGCCTTTCCACCGATCGTCTGTGGGCGGAAAATAATGGCCAATATCGCCCAAACTTAAGGCTCCAAGCAGCGCATCCATAATGGCATGGGTCAATACATCGGCATCGCTGTGCCCCAGCAATCCTTTCTCATGATCAATTTTGACTCCACCGAGAATCAAGTCACGCCCTTCTACTAAGGTATGCAAATCGTAGCCATTTCCGATTCGTAGTGCCGCCATGTAAGTCTCTCTCTGTAAAACCCGTGTTGAACATTGTCTTCGATCTGTACGCTAGGGGGATCGGGTGTTTTGGATACCAATGCAGAGACTTTTTAAACACCCTCTTAGGCATTGATTTGATAATGGGCTTCGATCGCACCGACGGCGCTGAGAAGGGGTGAATCTAGGGGTGTAATCCAGTCGGCGACCCCACGGGATAGACCCAGGGTCGAGTTCTGGGTTGAGGCTTCTAGGGAATCCTCCAGGACTTGGGATTTTAAGGTTTGCAGAATGGGGATCAATTTTTTTAATCCTTCTGCATTGCTATTTCCCGAACCCTGTGGAGATACACCCATTTGTTCAGCGATGTTCAGCGCTTGGTCGATGAGTTGAATAAATTCTTGTTTGTGGCTATCCATGGATTATTTCGGACAGGTAAAGGCTGCGATCGTCATGGCGGGTCCGGGAACCCAAAGAATAGCAGGATCTTTGGAATCTACGATGAAGGTTTGTTGACCGCCGCCGGGATAGCAAGTGGGTGGTGTTTGAGGACCCACGATGCCTTGATACACGGTGGTTCCAGCGGGCAAGGTAACGGATAACATCGTGGTGGCTTGGTTGCCCCAGCTTTGGTTCAGCGCCAAATTTCGGATGACTTCGGCGTTGGTTTGATATTGATCGGTCGTCAAATAACGACCATATTTATTTTGATCCGTGCTGTGATACCGGAAAAAAGTCTGAGGCATCTTGAGTTTGACTGCCTTACATTGAGAATTCAGAAAGGTGGCCGCAATTTCAAGGGGCAGCGGACAGTTAGGAGCCGTGGCGGGAGTAGGCGAGGGCATGGGGGAGGGCGTGGGGGAGGCGGTTTGCGCGGAGGCAATTCGTTTTTCAACACTGTTACTGAAAAGACCACTGAGAAGTCCAAGACTTAATCCGACCAAAATAAATTGCTTCTTCATGAGTTCTAATTCATTCCGTTATTTCACTACTGCAAAAAACTATATCAGGCGACACTCGATAATCTGGCAGAAGAAGCAATATTTCGTAATTGAAAATCAATCAACTGCATCGCTGGATTCCAGGACTGTCAGCAGCGGGTGTCCCGACAGCTTCACCGATCTACCCCTGTTAAGGTGACTATTTGTACTAAGATTTTGCTGACTTCCTCAACGTAAAACGTACGTTTCAGGCTTCGACAAAATTATTAATCAACCGAAAAATAAGCTGATGCCAATTCTGAATCGTCGAATTTGGAGGACGATCGCTCAAACCCTTGTACATCAGCAATAGTACATGTGGTAACCTTAACAGGGATACTACTCTAGTCAAAACGATCGGACCCCTTCTGTTACTACCTTCCATCACTTTGAGCGAGTAAACATCGGGTTAGTTGGACGATCGCAATGGTGAATGGTGAATACTTCCAACGTTCGGGGCGTACTTTGATACTTCAAACGGCCGAACCCTGATATGTTAGCGGTTCGGCTTTTTAAAGTGCCTGGTATGGCTCAAGCCTATGATGAGGATTGAACTCATGACCTCACCCTTACCAAGGGTGTGCTCTACCACTGAGCTACATAGGCTAATTGTGGATGGGCCGAGCTAGATTCGAACTAGCGTAGGCGTAGCCAGCGGATTTACAGTCCGCCCCCATTAACCACTCGGGCATCGACCCCCGCTCCACAA
>JAYUEW010000145.1:0-8742 GCA_043739045.1 Synechococcales cyanobacterium | reverse complement strand
AGCCGCTTCAGCAAATGGCATATTGAGCGCAAAAACAGATGCAGCTGAGATGAGGCTGAGCAGAGGATTCCGGAAATTTTTATTGATGTTCATTGTAGTGTTGGTGTGGATTTTACTAGGGAATGATTAGTCAGGCAAACTTAGTCTCAGATTAAAAGTCTCGAAGGCTTCTAACCCTACATGCTTGGTATGTAGATATTTCATAGACCAAAGCTAAGTACGAACTAAGCTTTACTAGCTATTCCCTATTCCGTGGGGGAAATCAACAATCCGGATAATTTTGAGGTAAATAGAGAACAGCAGTTCTACTTTTTCTTAATTATCTATTTTTTCTTAATTAATAGTTTACTTAACCGCTAGTATTTACTTTAAAGACGGCGCTTAGGTCGTCGTTGTAGACCAATTGGAATTTAGTGGGTTGTTGCATGAGTTCTTTGAGTCCAGGTGGAGTTGTTCGATCGAACGGATCAACACACAAGACGACGAATTCGACGCGGTTGTTTTTGATGATGGGCGAGCCTTCGGCTAAGGTCCAACCTGTGGAGCCAAGCCGATCGATTACCTGATTATTCAAATTCTCCCCCACCAATCCATAGGGTCGTAGACCGATTGAATAGATGATGGAGTTTTTGATATTATTTTGTACCCAGCGGTAGACCATACTCTGCTGTGGACCCATGGGGAAAATCAATCCTTCGTGTCCTGGTAATCCCACTAAAGGTCGATAGGTTGTGGACTGTAGGACCATGAGCATTGTGACAACACTGGTAGAAATTAATAAGGGCAGGCGCGATCGGAGTGGAATCGATCGTTTTTGGAGCCGATCGATCCAGGGCGAAGGTTGTAAGGCTTTTTCTAACAAAATTGTCAATGCATAAATTAATAAAATTCCAGTGAGTGGCATGATGACAGCGCTGTATCGAATTTGAATTAGGAAGACTTTTCCTGATCCTGCCAAATAGCCCGCCCCGCTTGGGGTGAGAACCAATGCCACAATGGCGCTCAAATTCCAAGCCGCAACGATTTGGAGTCCTAAGGGAATCGATCGGATTGAGGGGATGGATGGTAGTTGCGATCGTGAAGATTGAAATGCAGCGATCATAAGCGGAATTAGGGATGTTGTCGTGGCAATGATTAGCATTGTGAACGGGGCATTTAATGTGTAAAGTGCGGGATTGGTTATGCTTTGTAAAATGCTGAGGTCGGTAGCGGCGTTGAGTTGATCCGGCGGAGTGAGTTGTCCGGTTTGAATTAGGTTTCGGGCATACCAACCCCCGCCGATCGCTAATGCGGGGAGTAAGATTTTGAAGAATGCCGATCGAATGCGATCGATTACTGATTCTTGATTTTCTGAATTGCTAAAAGTAACATTTAAAATTAGGGTTGCGATTAAAAAATATAATCCATTTGGCTTTGTGCCGATCAGCAATCCGAGAGCGATTCCAACAACAAGCGACCAATTCTCTGTGTGGGTTTTAGATTTCAAAAATGCCCACAGAATGACTAATTCCCAAAACAACATCGTCACGTCATTTCGTGCAATGTCAAAAATAAGATTTTGAAACTCTGAAAGATTGAGCAAGCCTAGGATGAGACCAATTGAGATGATTCCTCGCCAGAAGACCGATCGGACAGGGACGACGAGATTTAAAATGACAACGGTTGCCAGTAACGATCCGGCCACTAATGCCAGAGTTGTCAAGCCTAACAAAGCATCATTCCGCAGAAAAACCATACTCCATAAATTAAGTAATTCATTACCGCCGGGATAGTGGCCGTAGGTGCCTTCGATTTGCCACCAAGTTTGCGCTTTTAGATAGGTGACGACATTGGGCAGGTGATAACTGACGACATCCCAACTCAAAGGATGGACCGATCGGACTTGTGCCCAAGCTTCATTGAGCATTGTTGCTAACGGTAATAATCCTAAAAATCCTAGGGCTATTGTTATGCCAACTCCCAAGGGGCTAAGCATTACGATCGGTTCTCTTTGACTTTCCCGCACTGGTACAGCGCGCCTTCGAGACTGGAGAAATTCACCCATACTGAGGGCCAACGCCGAGAATAACAGGCCGATCGAGTTCAATTCTCCAAAAACTCCCATCACTAACTGCAATACGGTAACGATGATCCAAAATGCACTCAAAAAACTGAGTAGTGATTGCAAGGGCTGATAGGGAAAGATTCGATTGGCGATTCGGGCTGAGGTCACTAGGATGAATAGCGTTGCGATCGTGAATAAAACTATTTCTAATCGCATGAGTCAATCTCCCTGCCAAGTTCTTGAGTTAAGACGTAGCTGAGTTTTTGGGCAATCGCGGTGATCCAGTTTTCGTCTTGTTGGGTATAACTGCGCGGGGCATTAGAGGCAAGAATTAAGACTCCTTTGGGGGCGATCGGCTGACAGATGACAGCTTGAGCATTTTCAGGTAAGTAATTAAATTCAATTTTTCCAGGATATTTATTTGAATCGACTAAATAAATTGCTTTTTGTTTTTCAATCACACGTTTTATGATGGTTCCAGGAATCACATTTGACTCCGTTGGCAAAATTCCACGACGCAGCAAAACATCCCCATCCCAAAGTAGGATGAACGATCGGGTTAATGTATTGGTCAATAAAATGTGGGAAGCCCAAGCCAATTCTGCTTGCAAATTTTCCGACAACTCCGGTTTAAACTCAAAGCATTCCTCACCCAACAATTCCACACTATCCGGAACCTTCGGCTGCACCCGCTCCCACAACAATCCCACCAAAATCAACACCGCACAGACAATCACACCCAACGCATCCGATCGGGATTGGGTCTCGGTCAACTGGATCGTCAACACACGATTAGCAAAGAGAAGTAGACCCGCCACCATTCCAGCCGCGATCGGAAGTTGTCGAATAACTTGATTCTGATCAGGCTTTGCCATACCCTTTGTCCCAGTAGCGAACTCCCTTCTTTTTATACCTTGCAATGTCGCGTTTCAATTTCTCTGTTTCATGTTTCTCTGTTTTATCTGGCCTCGTACCGTTCAGCCTGTTACTCAATGGCTGGGGTAACGCCAAACCTGAGCTGATGCAAGAACTAAAACTGCCTGAATCTGTCGGGGTTACAGTCTTACAAACTACGCCCTGGACTGCACTTTCAGGGGACGAGGATCCCACAGCAAACAAGATTGTGCAAGGCTATCTCAACACGCTTAAAGCCCAAGGGTTGAATCCATCCGAACAGGGGATCTGGTTTCAATCTGGGGCATCAGTGCTGGTGGAAAATCAAGGTAAAATCCCAATTCCTGCGGCTTCCCTGACAAAAATCACTACGTCACTGGCGGCGCTTGAAACTTGGGGATCGCAGCGTCAATTTGACACTGTAATCGCGGTTACGGGTCCGATTCAAAATGGGGTTTTACAAGGGGATTTGGTGATTTCGGGCGGCGGCGATGCGATGTTTGTGTGGGAGGAGGCGATCGCGTTGGGCAATGCGTTGAACCAATTGGGCATCCAGCAAGTGACTGGAGATTTAGTAATTTCGGGCAACTTCATTATGAACTTTGAGGTGAATCCAGCCAAAGCGGGTGCGTTGTTGGTTCAAGGTTTAAATTCAAAAACATGGCCAGCGGATCTGACAGATCAATATAGCAAAATGAAACCAAAGCCCGCCAAGCCCACGATCGCCATCAACGGTAGCGTTCGCCTAGGAGATGTGCCCAGTGCCCGCGCCATTATCCAGCACAAGTCCCTGCCGCTGCTGCACTTAGTCAAACGTCTGAATGTTTATAGTAATAATGTGATGGCCGAAACGCTGTCCCAACTCTTGGGTGGGGCTGGACCGACACAACAAAAAGCGGCCTCTGTTGCGTCGTTGTCGCCTAGTGAGATTCAGTTGATTAACGGGTCAGGATTGGGGACTGAGAATCGGATTTCACCTCATGCGGCGATGATTATGTTTAGCGCGATCGCCCGGTATGCGGAGCGGAACGGATTTACGGTGTCTGATTTGTTTCCGATTTCGGGGACGGATGTGGGGACTTTGATCGATCGGAATATTCCAAAAAATGCAGTTGTCAAAACGGGGACGCTGAATGAGGTGAGTGCATTGTCTGGTGTCATGCCCACCCAAGATCGAGGCTTAGTTTGGTTCTCGATCATTAATCGAGGCACCGATCTCGAAGGTCTGCGGAACCAGCAAGACATCCTATTAAACCAGCTCCAAAGCCACTGGGGCAAGCCTAACTCGCGTTCAACAACAATCACACCAACCCCCAGCATTACTGCGTCCGACAGTCGGTTGGGAGCACCGGAACGGAATGTTGTTATTGGAAACTAGTAGAATATGCCCCTTAATAATTGAGATAATTGGGCACCGTAATGGAATGGTGAATGGTGAATTGGAAAAGGGGCGATCGGCATTGGAAAAGAAATATAGTTTGAATTGATTTAGAAGATACTGAAATCGAAGTTGTGACCGCTGAAATCCGATCCCCCTAGCCCTTTTAAACAGGGACAACTAAAAAAGAAAGGGAGCTAGAAAAGAGGAAAAACTATAGTTCAATTCTTAGTCCCCCTTCACAAGGGAAATGTAGGGGGATCGGGTCTTCAATAACCACGAAAAGCTTTTAAACGTCCGCCTAACCAAAGAACTCCACAACAGCTCGTGCGATCGTCTCCGTGCCATCTTTTGTAAACCGCTGATCCGTGAGCGGCGGAATCAATGGTTCTCGCAAAAACTCCCATTTCCCCGTAAAAAAGATCTCAGTCTCAACCACTTGATGCGATGCACAATCTTGAATTCCTTGAATCAAAATCGGTGCTTCCGCAAACCCTTCACGAGTCAAACTAACGATCGGCACATCATACCGACAAGCCTCAGAAAACGTACTATAACCCGGTTTTGAAATCAATCGACCAATCAAGGGTGCAAAATCAATTGGACGATAATACCGATCGTCCACCCGAATTAAGTTTGGCAAATCTGGCGCATTCAAATCAAAACAAATAAACTTATAGTCTGGAAATAGATTTACATTTTCATAGGGAATTCGATTCAAGCCCAACCCGCCAAAGGTCAACATAACGATCTTCTCCCTCGGCACCTGAAGCTTAAACGCCGATCGCACCACATCCATCCCCACATGCGGCTTAACTCCCGTCAACCCAACATCCTCAATATGGGGAAACGCCGACATCGGTTCACTGAATGGCATCCGAAACAACCGATCGCACTGACCAAAACAATCCCGAATCCAGGCCACTTCTTCAGCAAAATCTGGGTACTCATCCACCCAAGCCTCATAAATAAAATCCCAACCAAAATTTCCCATCATCCAACAAGGCAACCCCGCCGCCTTCGCGATCGGAGCCACCATCGGCGGAATATCACCCAGCACCAACCCCACCCGAAGCTGCTCCAGCCACTTTGCCTCAGACGCAATCAATTTCACACTCTTTTCCCGAAGGTCTCGCAACTTCGCCAATGTCCCCGGCAAATCCATCGTCATACTATCCGACTGAATCACCCCACAATCGAACGATCGCTGCCGATGAATCCACTTCCCAGGAAAATACGCCTCAATCACCGATCGGGGCGAAGTCGTGGCCAAAATGATCGAAATATCTGGATTCAACCGCTTAATTTCCGCCGCGATCGAAGCCGTTCGGGTGGCATGACCAAATCCATGATTTGTAATTGCGAGATAAAGGACAGGAGAAGCCATGGATAAATTTTACTAACCTTACTAAAGCAGTATAAAAACGCGATCGTAATCTTAGCGAATCCTGTGCCCCACGACACACCAGGAACCCAAAGAATCACGCGAACCCCCAACATCAGACCAAGAAATATAAGCTGTAGCTATCTAAACCTGATCTTGGATATCAAAACTCAATAAGAATTTCTACCTATTCCGTCAAGACTGATACGAAGAGTCGCTATTGCCTTAAGATTATCTCTAGGATTAAATCTATCCACACGCTGACCAAACTTTAGGAGAATTCTTTATGGCGCTCGTACCTATGCGTCTCTTGCTCGACCACGCGGCTGAGAATGGCTATGGCATTCCCGCGTTCAACGTCAATAACATGGAGCAGATCCAGTCCATCATGCAGGCGGCGCACGAAACCGACAGTCCGGTTATTTTGCAAGCCTCCCGTGGTGCCCGGACCTACGCTGGGGAAAACTTCTTGCGCCATCTCATCTTGGCAGCGGTGGAAACCTACCCCCACATCCCCATTGTCATGCACCAAGATCACGGGAACGAACCTGCGACTTGCTACACCGCACTGAAAAACAACTTCACCTCCGTCATGATGGATGGGTCGTTGGGTGCTGATGCGAAGACTCCTTCCACCTTTGAGTACAACGTCGCTGTCACGGCTGAAGTTGTCAAAGTAGCTCACTCGATCGGTGCATCCGTTGAAGGTGAATTGGGTTGCCTCGGCTCCCTAGAAACTGGCATGGGTGAAGCCGAAGATGGTCATGGTTTTGAAGGGAAGTTGGATGAATCACAACTCTTGACGGATCCGGATGAAGCCGTTGAATTCGTTGAGCGCACCCAAGTGGATGCACTTGCCGTTGCGATCGGAACCAGCCACGGTGCCTACAAATTTACCCGTCAACCGACTGGCGAAATTTTGGCAATTAGCTTGATTGCTGAAATCCACAAACGTTTGCCCAATACCCATTTGGTCATGCATGGTTCGTCGTCTGTTCCCCAAGACTTGATCGCATTGATCAATGCAAAAGGCGGCGCAATTCCTGAAACGTATGGCGTTCCCGTCGAAGAAATCCAAAAGGGCATCAAAAACGGCGTTCGGAAGATCAACATCGACACCGACAACCGTTTAGCAATTACCGCTGCGGTGCGTGAAGCATTGCTTGCAAAACCTGAGGAGTTCGATCCTCGCCATTTCTTGAAGCCTTCGATTAAGTACATGCAAAAGGTATGTGCCGATCGCTATCAAGAGTTCTGGGCAGCGGGTCAAGCCAGCAAGATCAAGCAAGTTAGCATGGAAGAATTCAGCCGTAAATATGCTAAGGGTGATCTTAAGCAGGTTGCTGCTAAGGTTTAGTTTTCAATTTTCTGGTTCAGGGTTGAACTGAACATTCAATTAAGAAGATAGGACTTCGATTCTCTCTTCTTAATTGAGGCCAATGAATGCTTTTGTTATTCAACCTAAGTAGCTGTAAAGAAACAACCTGATTGTTTGGCCTCATAGTCAGGGTCGCGAGTCTTTTTGGCAGTTGGCAGGTATTACGAACAGTACATTTTTTGACGATTCCGATCGTACTAGGATTTGCAGTTATCCATTCATTTTTAGCCTTGAAACTTGGTGGAACACGATTAGTTAAATCAGTGTTTCTATGAATTCCGTTTGCGTAGATTCTGTCTGCACAAGCTCAGATAATACCAAAATAAAGCTATTGGGAAGATAGAGGTTACGAATGGTTTGCTGGACTTTAAATCAAACGCTCCACAGTCTCCCAGTCATTGCCTTGACGAATGATTTCGGGACTGTTCCCGGTCAAATCGACCATGGTAGATAGATGACCGGATGGTTCGGTGTCGCTATCAATAATTATATCCACCATTTTTTCGTAACAATCAAACAATTCAAAGCGTGAATCTGCGAAGTGAGGCGATTCAAATTCTTCTTCAAGGGCCAGGGCATAGGCACTAGTGGAAATAATTGGATTTCCCAAGGCTGCCATAATCGATAAACAGATTCCATGATCGGGAACTCGAATGCCTGTGGTTTTACGTTTGGAATGTTGCACAAGTTTTGGGACTAGTTTTGTTGCAGGCAGGACAAAGGTATAGGGACCCGGTACTAATTTTCGCATCAACCGATAGGCACTGTCGCTCACGTCGGCATATTGAGCAATGTCAGACAATGAGTGGCACAGAAAGGTTAGGGGTTTGTCATTGGACATTTTTTTGATTTGGCGAACACGATCGACAGCAGTTTTTGAATTTAGGTCACAGCCGATCGCATACACGGTATCTGTGGGATACAGCATCACAGCCCCCGATCGTAGTGCCATCACAATGGTGTCGATCGTTCGTTGTTGCGGAGTATCTGGATGGAGCTTGTAGGTTTGGGCCATGATAAAACTAAATGGTTGGACAGTATCTTCAGACAATAGCGCCAAAGTTGGGCCGATCGCGAGATTCTTAAGTCAGATTTTGCTTAACTCAGACTTTGGTAAACTAGAAACAGATGCAATCAAACCTAGGACTTTAATAATGGCTGCCGACCCAATTACCCCTGCTATCAGCGATCGAATTTGTGCCCATATGAATGATGACCATGCGGAGGCCGTGCTGCTTTATGCCAAGGTCTATGGACAGTCCACCGATGCGACTTCTGCGACGATGGTTGCGATCGATCCGATTGGGATGGATTTAACGGCTGAAGTAAACGGTACACCTACCCCGCTGCGGGTCTTATTTGACCATACCTTAGAGCATTCTGAAGATGCCCACACGACGCTGGTTCGTATGATTAAATCGGCCCGGAAGCCCGCTTAGTCGGAGATTGTGACGGTAGTAGCGGCTTGATTGTGGGCATGATGGCTAGTGAGGAGTTTAGGACCCGATCGGACTCGATTTTTTTCTAAACTCCACACTACTCTTTTGTCTAAATGTTGTCATGTCCCGCATTGCCTTTGTTTTCCTAGAGATTTTGTCCTGTGAAGGGGGCATTCAATCCTACGTTCGCGATATTTTAGCCGCATTACCTTCAGCGCTAGACGA
>JAYUEW010000144.1:0-16344 GCA_043739045.1 Synechococcales cyanobacterium | reverse complement strand
AAATTTCAATACCCGAATTCGATAGGGCTGATCCTGGGCAAAGTCATAGGCTTGTTCTAAATACAATCCCGGAACTCCAAAAAATGCGATCGGTAATGGACGCATACAAACCCGAATATGGGCAAAAAATGGAGGATTCTCGTAGGCTTGTTCTTGATTACTGAACTCGGCGGCCATCCAGGAAACTAAGGTTTTGATGTCGGTTGAATGCGTCATGTTGAATGGGTCATAACTAATTTTTCAATCCCTTAATGCGAAACACTAAGATCTGCGTCTTTTGCAATGGGTTGAAATTATCATCACTCACCATAATCAGGCTTTGCGACCCATCTGGCAAGCGTGGCCCGATCGTCATTCCCTCCAGATTATCTAAGGTAATATCCAACGTACTCAAATCTGCTACCAATTCTTTTTGGGCTGGCTTCACGACCGTATCTAACCCTTGAATACTCGGTAACATAGAAGTATCTTTTGAGCCAGCAAAAACAGTTTGGAATAATTTGATTTTAAATCCTGCTAATCCAAAACTTCGTTCTAAACTCAGAAATCTCCCAGAACCATCCAACGAGATCATTTCAGTCAATCCGAATTTCTCACCGCCAATAGGTTTGTCTTCTAATGGATATAAATATTCAGCAATCAAATCAATACGCCGATCTTGGATTGAATAGTGCATGAACCGAACCCGATCGCCTTCAATTGATTCTGGATCAGGATTTTTATCTTGTTCTAATGCATTCTCGGCAGCAGTAAACACACGATAGGGTTCAGTGGCTCCCATACGGGCAGCATTTGCATTTAAGGTTAAGGATTCAAATGCCATATTGTTTTGAACCCCTCGACGATTGCCCTTGTCATCAGTTCGGGGAATATATTGGTCTGGAATTCGCAACGATCGTAACAATTTTCCCGTCTTAATATCATGCTCTTGAATGAACGGCGGAATACCATTGATGGCGGCTCCTTCACTAGCAATCCACACCGTCCCTTGTGGCGTTATTGCAATGCCTTCAGGATCAATGGTGGCTTTTTCGTATACATTACCTGCCGCATTTTTCAGCGTCGTGACACCTGTAAATTTTGTTGCGATCGGTTTGCCACTAGCATCCAAATTGAGCTTAAGCTGATAAAATCGAGCGGGAGCCTTAGTACTGCGATCGTCCGACACTGCATAAAAAAAATCATCTTTCGGACTGTAGGTAATCCCCGACAGTCCACCGACCGGAGTTTTATCCACCTCCAATGTCCTAGGCACTACAATCTCACCCAAGAACTCCAGCGTAATGTCTTGAAAAAGCCTATCCTCGGCCTTCACTTGGGGCAGCGAACAAGCACTCAGACTCAAACTTACGATCGCACTCAACACCAGCACAACCCATTGACGAACTGTCATGCGCATTCCTCTCCGGCGGCAGGTTAGATGTCCTAACAATAATACCGGATAGCCATTTACTTTGGCTGTTACGAATTTCCACTGGGGTGGCGTTGTTCCGAAATACGTCAATAATGCATCGCGATTTATTCTTGAATTTCAAAAGTCTGTATCATAGGGAAGTCGGGTTGAAGCAACAGTGGATCCGGGCTATAAAAAAAGTCGAAGCATAAGCGATAACCTGTTTTTCGCACCAGAAAATCATTAATAGAAATACCTTTATGCTTGGCTTCGCTAACGATCGCGGAATAATCTAACCCAAGAGCGTCACAGAGTTCACGATCGCTGAGTCCTTCCGATAACATGAGATATGACCTCTAAAATGAGCATAGATTGCTGAATTCAACTTTTGATACGCCTTCTCAATTGTGCCAAGACTATAGGTCAATCCCACAAAAAAAATAGGTGGTCCTAGTGATGCTGAGGTTGAAACTATTTCAAAAGTCATTCAGGAATTGGATTCTCAAAGCGAGGACGTTTACCCGTCACAATTTCAAAATCTCGACACCCGATCGCTTGCTCTGTCAATGCATCACAAGGTCGCACACTACATTTAAGATTGTAGTCACCCGTAAAGTACAGACAGCGAGCACAAGGAACTTGGTGCATTCGGCGCAATTGCTTCCAACCTTCGACAGAAGTATTTCCCAAACTATAAACAAAGTATGAGACCAAACCCCAAGCAATAAAACTCAAAATAATTGTCATGAGATTAATGCTCTTGCAGGGATCAGGATAATCAAACCATAGACTAAAATGAGAATAACTGTCAACAAATTTAGATAAAAGGTATGGATTAAATGGTTAGCACCTTACCAATTCCTAAACAACTCATCACAGATACCTGGGTTTCTGCAACTTGGGAAGAGTTTTTAGTGGCATCCGAAGATTCAGAACAAACCAAAGCTAGATGTTATTACGATTTAGGGTTAATGAGGATTGAAGCCATGCCTACTGGATCCGCTCATGCACAAGATAATGCATTACTCGCGACTACGATCGGGTTTTATGGCGCAATGAAGAATCTTTCATTTGTCTCATTTGTTAATGGTAGTTTTCGGAAATCTGGAGAGCGTGAATGTCAGCCGGATTTAGCCTATTACATTGATTGCGAAGTTCAACGTCCTACTAAGAACAATCAGCCTGTTGATGTTGAAGTTTGGGGTGCGCCAACATTAGCGATCGAAATCTCATCAACGTCGCTTAGTGATGATTTGGGTGATAAGCGCTTACTGTATGAACGGTTGGGGGTTCGCGAGTATTGGGTTGTAAATGTTAACGCTGCAAAGATTATTGCATTTGAAGTTGCGAATCTTGGAAGTCGTCAAATTCAGACTTCATTGGTATTGCCAGGATTGCCTATGGGTCTTGTAGAAGAAGCATTACAGCGGAGTCAGACGGACGATGATGGGGCTGTGAGTCGTTGGTTAATTCAGCAATTTAGCGCTTAGGAATATTGAATAGAATTTAGACCTTATTAAATCCCGATCGCCTTAATTAATCCGTCGCTGATTGACCTGTCCGCAGAAGCGAACTAAACAGGCGATCGCAATCAAGGCCGTCACCCCTGGAATACTCGCCAAAGGATTACCATTCATTCCGGTTAGCCAAGTTGGAACAGAACTAATTGGTTTGACCAAGTTCCCGACATTCAGAATGTAATAACCACCAACCAAACCCGCATGAAGGCCAATAGACAATCCCAAACGTCCCTGAGTGGCTCGCTTTGCCCAGACTAAGGTGAGGCTTAAAATAAACAATGCCGGAAACGTCAACCAACCTGCAATAAACTGATCCCAAGGTCTAATGAAATGGGAAATAGCAAAAATTACAGAACAAACGATCGTCGCCGTTCTTTGTGAATAGTCGCGTTCTAATTCATCCAACAACCAGCCGCGAAATAGCAATTCTTCCGCAAACCCAACCGCCAACGACACCACTAAACTCTCGAGGACAATTTTGCTCAGACCGGGCGACGGGTTAAACCACTGCATCCAACCCATATCACCTTGAAAAAAGAACAATATTAAAACAAATCCCCAAGCCACAAGTAACCCAGAGAAAAGATTTTTTAGATTCAAATTTAACGATCGTAATCCATACCGCTTCAAGGGTTGATTTTCAGAATGGACTACCGGATTCCAAATCTGAAGAAAACCTACAAATAATAAATACAAAATCGGCATCGTCAATAACGATTGCAAATTTGCATCCTTGACTAGAAGCAAAATTGGTAAAGCAAATGGTGCCCAACAGAGTCCCAAAAATAATAGAAAAGCAATGATCCGTGCGATCGCTGGAAACCGTTTAAGGGATGCAAGCGATCGTATCAATTCAGACTTTTGGAACCACCGCTGACCACCGCTTTGTAGCTTTACCATAAAACCTAATCTGCTGGTTCAATAGAACTATCCAAACCATGAGTTTTCAGCATCTCGCTATAAAACTCCGCTGGCTCCATGGCGCAGGTAATCACCAACCCAAACCCGTTGTTGTGGGCTTCCATCATCACATTTACAGCCTGAGCTTCAGACAACATCGGCACTGTCTGCATCAACATCTTGACCACGTACTCCATAGAGTTGTACGGATCGTTATGAAGCAGAACACGATACTGGGGCGCTAACTTACGGACGACTTTGCGTTGTTCAATGGTCTCGACTGCCACGAAAATACCCTCACTACATTTCTAGATTACTCAGCCTAGATGGTCGCCCGCACAACCGGAACGATCGGACTTTGGCTTTAAGACAAACTACCTTACTCGTTATAGCACCTCTTTTTGGGATGCGGAGTCAGGAATCAATAAATTTCGTCGAAAATTTTGCGACACATCAAGATGCAGTTTCCACCTAGATCATTCGGAATGCCGTATGATTCCGTGTAGTTTCCTATATTACAATGTCACAGGTAGCAGACTTCTGTTTACCCGGCACCAGACTGATAACCCATAGATTAAAGACCATTAGAGGCGATCGCGTGCAATATTCCAATCCACAGGCTCAGGCTCAACTACGACGCTATGATGCAGACGCGATCGCCCGAATGTATCGCTTCCAACCTTGGCTACTGATTGGCCGAGTATTAAAAATAATTTTTCTGTTTCTCAGCTTTTTCATCGGCTGGCAAATCGATATTTCTATGGGCAAAGCCGAAGGCAACCAACAGGCCAGAGCTGCACAGCTTCGTGACATTTTAACCACGCTTGGACCGACCTACATCAAAGTTGGCCAAGCACTTTCCACCCGACCCGACTTAATTCGTCAAGATTTCTTGGATGAATTGATCAAGCTCCAAGATCAACTGCCGCCGTTCCCCACGCCGATCGCCCTAGCAATTATTGAAAAGGAAATTGGGCGTAGCGTCTTCCAGATTTACAAGGAAATTTCCCCCCTCCCGATCGCCGCTGCCAGTCTGGGTCAAGTTTACAAAGCTAAACTCCACAGCGGAGAAGAAGTCGCCGTTAAAGTCCAACGCCCCAATCTCTACCCCCTAATCACGCTGGACCTGTGCTTAATGCGATGGGCCGCTAAGACCTTTGGTCATCTGTTGCCCCTGAATCTGGGCCATGATTTGGCGATGATTATTGACGAATTTGGCACCAAATTATTCGAGGAAATGGACTACGAGAACGAAGGCCAAAATGCTGAACGGTTCGCCGCCAATTTTGCGGGTGATCCTGAGGTAAAGGTGCCCTGTATCTACTGGGATTACAGCGCTCACCACGTTCTCACTCTGGAATGGATCAATGGTTACAAGCTAACGGACGTGGCTGCCGCCCAAGCTGCTGGTCTCGATAGTGATGCCATCATTCGGATCTGTGTCACGTCTGGACTGCGCCAACTTCTAGAATATGGTTTGTTTCATGCGGACCCCCATCCCGGCAACCTGTTTGCCATGTACGCCGAACCCGGAACCAATAGTCCCGGACGTATGGCCTACATTGACTTTGGCATGATGGACCAGCTTGAAGAGTGGATGAAGGAAAAAATAGTTGATTCGGTGGTGCATCTGATTAATCAAGATTACGAAGAACTAGCCAATGATTTTGTAGCCCTAGGATTCTTGACGGCTGACACAGATATTCGCCCGATCGTGCCTGCCCTCGAAGCCGTCTTCGCCCAAGCCATGGGTGCATCCGTCGGCGATTTTAATTTCAAAGCCGTCACCGACCAGTTTTCCGGCTTGATGTATGAATATCCCTTCCGTGTTCCGGCAAAATTTGCCCTAATCATCCGATCGCTCGTCACCCAAGAAGGTCTGGCTCTGACCCTGAACCCCGAGTTCAAAATTCTTGAAGTCGCTTACCCCTATGTCGCTCGGCGATTGTTGACGGGCGAAACCCCAGCCTTTCGCGCTCGGTTGTTGGAGGTGATGTTTAAAGACGGCAAGCTGCAATGGAAACGGCTTGAAAACATGATTAATATTGCCCGAAGTGACAGTAACTTTGACCTATTGCCAACGGCTCAAATGGGGCTGCAATTCCTGATGTCTGAGGAAGCCGATGATTTCCGTCGGCAGATTATCTTGGCCTTGACGGAAGACGATCGGCTCCATACCGAAGAAGTGCAGCGTCTTTGGAACCTAGTGAAGGGCGAACTCAAACCCGATCGGATGCTGAATGAAGCATGGCGCGCCCTAGTCCAATTTGGTGCGGCACGAACGGTCGAAGCATTTCCTGCTCTCGCTAATCTATCACCTTTGACGGGAGGTCGCTAAGAGCGGTATTGTAAGGGTTGGTAATGAAACTTTACGTCCCCAGTCGAACCCATGGATCTCGAAAATATGCCCGTTGACTCGATGATGAACCAGATGCCCGTTGACCAAATGGATGCATTTCCCGAGTATTTCGTATCTCTAGATCCACCGATTCTGCTGATTGGGGCGGCGCTGCTGTTCAGCATTCTGTCGGGTGTGGCGTTTCAAGGCGCGCTGGTAGAAGATTTGAATAATTGGAAAGCAAATCCTACGGCTCGCAGTATTACAAGTTTGCAAAACATAAATTTAATTTTGCCGTTCTTAGGCATGGCGATCGGGTCTTCGTTCTTTCTATCGTCGGGAGTTGAGACCTTCGGATTTCCACCCAAGATTGCCTATGCGATCGCAATTCCCATGGCATTTCTTGTCGGTTTATTGGTGTGGAAGCAACTGGGTTCAATTTTGCGTCAGATTGAGCAAGGTGGTTCGGCGGCGATCGATTTGGATGACGTTGGCTTCTAGAGGCGTAAAGTTCTCGAAAAGTAAGTACTAGTTTCGCTTCTACCCAATCAAACAAGAGAATCGAAGCTAGTATTCAAATCTTACTCAAAATTTCATTCACCCGATCGGCCCACACTTTATTTCCCGATCGTTGATATTCAGTTTTTGCAAATTCTAAAATTCGTTTCGCTTCAGGATAGTTTTTCTGTTTTAAGAACGTCATCCCAGCACCATAGTAAGCATTCGCAAACTTGGGATTGAGTTGAGTCGCCGATCGAAACGCCGCGATCGCATTTGACCAATCACCCTCACTATACAAAACCGTCCCCAACCCATAAAACGCATCTGCATAATTAGGATTCACCTGCACCGCTTTACGAAAAGCTGCGATCGAACCTCTATTCCATTTGCTCCGTTGATAAGCAAGACCCAGATGGTAATAAGGTTCAGGAATACCCGGATTTAATTCAGTTGCTTTTTGGAATGAATTTGTAGCGCCTTTAATATTACCTTCGAGATTTTGAAGTAGTCCTAAATTGTAATGGGCCATTCCAAGCTTTGGATCAAGCACAATTGCTCTAGACAAATAGTCTCGTGATTGTTTTAGATTGTTCCCTTCAAGCAGGGCCGCACCCAAATTTGCATAGGTCAAGGCATAGGACGGATCAAGCTGAATTGCCCGATAAAAAGCCGATGCAGACTCCTGAATTCGGCCTGATTGTCGCAGTGCTAACCCTAAATTATATTGAGCGGCAAAGGATTGAGGGTTGAGCTGAGCAGCGCTAGAAAATGATCCGATCGCACTCGAAATATCGCCCATTTTTACCTGCGTCAACCCTTGCTGATACAAGCTTTCAAATGATTGTGCAGAGACTGGCAACTGTACTACAAAGGCTAAAAAAAAGGCTGCGATCGGACCACTTTTCATAATTCTTACACCAATCCCTTCACAACCGTCAACGACTCATCAATATGTCCTTGAAAGTTGAATTGTGAATTAAACATATGACGAACAACGCCAGCGCGATCGATTACGTAGGTAACACGACCGGGCAAAATTCCCAGAGTTGCCGGAATCCCAAACGCCTTACGAGTCAGATTCCCTGCATCACTTAGCAAGGTAAACGGCAATTGATGCTTGGCTGCAAATGCTTGATGAGAAGCCATATCATCACCGCTAATCCCAATAACTTCCGCACCAGCGTCTTGGAATGCAGCATAGCTATCGCGAAAACTACAGGATTCCTTGGTGCAACCCGGCGTATCGTCCTTCGGATAGAAGTACAGAACCACGCACTTCTTCCCAACAAAATCTTTCAAATTAACCATCTCGCCCGTTTGCGATTTCAGACTCACATTGGGAAGCGTATCTCCAACTTTGAGGGCCATGCCAAATTACCTAAGAATAACGAACTTACATCAAACTATTATTAATGCTACAGCAGTAATTTATTATACTACTGCCTTTTAGATCTTCTCGATAAGACCGATTTGATTATCAAAATAAACCCCGATCGTATCGTTCACATCATTAGTAAGATGTAGCTTGTTATAGATGGAGTTAAGCATGTCCAATCCTTCAAGGCGCGATTTCAACTGGTAATAGGCAATTCGATCGTGCATCCCATACTATGGCTCAAGATCTCTACTCCATACCTGCTAATTTGGAAAATACTCTGTGGATTTTAGTCACATCTGAGAACATAAGAAGATCGATCGCAGAACTTCCTGATAATTTTAATTAATAATAGTTCTTAGAAGAAAACGATCGGCTACTATGTTGCTATTCACTTAGCAAATGTTAAGAACATATTCCTAAATAGATGAGATTAGAATGATATCTGATTCGTCACCGTACGAAGTAAAATTTGAAACATTATCAATTAATAATATTGATTTTCAAATCCGATCGCTCAAAAATAGACAACAGTTTGACGATCCCGATGGCATTGCCGAAAACATGGGCATTTCATCCTCTCAATGGTCATTATTTGGAATGGTTTGGCCGTCAGCATTAGCCTTAACCAATGCTATGGTTCATTTTGATACCGAAGGCAAACGAGTTTTAGAAATTGGTTGTGGCCTTGCGATCGCCAGTCTAACAATGCATCAACGCCATGTTGACATCACCGCCAGTGACTATCACCCCATGGTCGAACGTTTCCTAAATGAAAATGTCTTGCTGAATGATTTACCACCGTTAACGTTTCAAACAGGAAATTGGCTAACTGAAAATCCACTACTCGGAAAGTTTGACTTAATTATTGGGAGTGATGTCTTGTATGAACAAACACATCCAGAACTGCTGTCCGCCTTCATCGATCGTCACGCCAAACCCCACGCCGAAATTTGTATCGTTGATCCCGGTCGCGGTCATCATAATAAATTCCAGCGCACCATGGAGGCTCTTGGCTACGAATGCTCTACCGAATACTTACCAGCCCAAATGATTCAAGGAAAATCTTATCGTGGAAAAATTATTCATTGTAACAGGTGATAAATCAAGTAAATAGCAGCGCAAGCTGAACCTCTTCCTGCCCCCAACCTTCATGATGCAATAATCACCGCTTACGATCGAGTCCCCCGAATACCCTGTCAGCTTGCCATTTGCACCAATCACCCGATGGCAGGCCAATACAATTGCAATAGGATTCAATGAATTCGTCATTCCCACCGCTCGCGCAGACTTGGGCTTCCTTAACCGATCGGTCAACCCTCCATAAGTAATCGTCGTACCGGGTAAAATCGATCGTAGATTAAACCAGACTTCCTGTTGAAAGTCAGTTCCACCCGGACTCACGGGAATATCATTCAACGCCGCAAAGTCTCCTTTAAAATAGGCTTCCAACCGATCGCTTACTCCCAAAGGATTCACTTGAGGCGTAAGTTCAAAAAGTGGATATTGGTTTGCCAACAATTCATGCGTTCGAGGTTCAAAATCCTCAAAATCCACTGCACAAACCTGAACCCTATTCGTCACTACTAGCAGAGTGCCAATCTCAGACGGAATACGATCGACAAACAATTCAATGACTTAAAAACGTCAAAGACACAATACAAAATCCCGATCGATACAAAAACTGAGAACGTTCACTAATTTAACATTCTCAGTTCAAGATATTCAGTTCTGATAAGCGGGTGGGGGGAATCGAACCCCCATCATTAGCTTGGAAGGCTAAGGTTTTACCACTAAACTACACCCGCGCTTTCGCACACCAATAAAGATAGCACAACTCATGTCGCCATAAAACACCTGAACTCAGAATTTTCTAATACTGCTCAGAGCCGCAGTTCCATCGTTGTCTCCCAATCCGTATCAGGCTTGTTATTGGTCTCACTATTGGTGTGATTATCGATCACAATCTCGGCAACTGAAATTTTGGGCAACACCTCATAGATAAATTCAACCAAAGCCTCTTGGTCACGTCCACTCAGCTTAGGTTGTAATATTTTAAAGCCAGGGGACTGAATATCATTGCCAGCCACCCTCAACGTCACCTTAACCCGGATGACCTCTCCCCGTTTCAAGGCAAAGGTCGCAGGGAAAGGAATACTCGTGGGAAAATTTAATTTTAGTTTCGCAGTACCACTTCCACCAATTCCACCGGGAGCCTCGGGAGTGAGAGACCATTCTGATTGTAAAACTGGCGGCGATAAGCTCGTTGCTAAATTACTCCCACCAACGCCTGACCCAGGATTCCCCAAAGGATCATCTGATTTGACAGGAGAGATAGGTTTTGAGGGTGACGAATTTTGATTTCCTTGAGTGGGGTCTTTCTTCGGCCCAGATGACCCAGATTGCCCAGATTGGGTATTTTTTTTAGGTGGCACAATCGATCGATCTGGCTTTGGGGTTGAGGCGATCGCAGGCTGCTTTTTTTCAATTTTAGGCTGTACGGAGGGTTGTACGATCGGCCTAACTTGAGGTTCCGGCTCGGGTTCAACTGGTGTCTTAATCTCAGGGTCTGGTTTCGGCTGAACGTCCGGTTTCACCTCGGGTTTCAGGGCAGCAGCTTGAACGATCGGCGCATCTACACTCTCAGATCCAGCAGGCTCAACCAACTCCACCGCGATCGCCCCCCCATCCGGCTCCACCACCGCCATCGTCGCCCAACGTTTTATCCCAACGAGCAAAAGCGCATGAAAAAGGAACGACACCGCCGCGATCGCCAGCCAAAACTGCACTGACTCGGGTTTTCTCTCTCTTAATGCTCCCGACGCAGCCATATCCCTAAAACCGATGAAGACCCTGCCCTTATTCTAATCAATCAATGAAGATTCCCGGACATTAATCGCCCTGGGGTCCACCCAAAAGGTCAACACAGTTTCATCGATCCCCTTCAGATTCAAAGACTCACCCTTCGTAATTTCCTCTTCTTCAAGATAATCTGCCACCGCCGCCGAGATCAAAATTTGGCCCGGTTGCGCTGATGTTTGGAGTCTGGCCGCAATATTCACACAGGGACCAACCGCCGTGTAATCCGATCGTTCACTGCCGCCAAACATTCCCACCACCGCCGTACCTTGATGAATCCCACAGCGAAACTCCAGCTTCGGCAACCCTTGCGCCATCCACTTCTCATTGAGAATCTCCAGCGCAGAATGCATATCTCGCGCGGTTCCGATCGCCCGACGCACCTGCTCATTCGGCGTTAAATCTTCCGGTGCCCCATAAAGCGCCAAAATCGCATCGCCCATAAATTTATCCACCGTCCCGCCATTCTTGAACACCGCACGGGTCATCGCCGTTAGATACTCATTCAGAATTTCCGCCACCTTCTTCGATCGCAACGTATTCGATAACTGAGTAAAGCCCACAATGTCACTAAACAACACCGTCACCATCTTCGGTTCAGGCCGCAAATCAAGAGACAATGTACCCTGCGCCGCCCGCTTGACCAAACTCGGGGGCAGAAATCGCTTCAAGACCGATTCTGTTAGATACTCATTCAGTTCCACCATTCGCTGTTCGTTTTCCTTCAACGCCAACAGGTTTCGCACCTCAGCAATCACCAAACGATCGTTAAACGGCTTCGACAAATAGGAATCTGCCCCACGCTCAACCCCTTCAAGACGAGTATTTTCATCAGCTTTCGCCGTCAGCAATACAATGGGCGTTCCACATAGATTCTCATTCCCGCGAATCATCCGAATCAAATCTAACCCCGACACCTTCGGCATCATCAAATCAGTCAAAATCAGATGGGGACGATGTAACTCCGCCATCTGGAACCCCTCTTCCCCATTGCGCGCCGTCAGAACCCGATAGCCCTGCGATCGTAAGATCCCCGCCACATAATTTCGTAAATCTGTCGTATCTTCTACCACCAAAATCCGCTTAGCTGGAGTCTCACCATCGGCTAAAATCTCTTCAAACACCTCTTCTTCATCTAATGACTGCAACTCAATATCAAGATCCGCAAACTCCACCATCGCCCGCGCCATCTGCAATTCACTCTGTTCATCCTCAATCTGACTCGCATCCAAATGGGCATATCCCGCAGGCAACGTCAAGGCAAATACGCTACCCACGCCATACTCAGAAGACACTTGAATTTGGCCACCATGGATTTCCACCAACTCTTTCACCAGCGCCAACCCAAGCCCCGTCCCCTCATAACGACGATTAACCGATCCTTCCGCCTGTCTGAACCGTTCAAATAAAACCGAAATCTGATCGTCGCGAATCCCAATCCCCGTATCCTTCACCGATAGCAAAACCGAATCCCCACAAGGTTCCAACGAGACCGTAATCGTTCCACCAGACGGCGTGAACTTCATGGCATTGGACAACAAGTTGTAGACAACCTTATCGAACTTCTCAAGATCCAGATAAACCGTATCACAAGGCTGCAATAGCGAAAGAAGCTGAATCCCTTTTTTCTCGCAATACGCTGCAAAGGTCTCAACAATTTGATGCACAAAGTCAGCTAAATCACAGGACTGGAAACGGCATCGCATCTCACCTGCATCCAAACGTTGGAGGTCTAAAAGTTGATTCACCAACCGCAACAATCGACGGCTACTACGAAGCGCAATGGACGACTGATTCATGGATAACCCAACTTTTTGACTTACTGCCGTTTCCAATGGCCCAAGCATTAAGGTCAATGGGGTACGAAATTCATGGGAAATGTTCTGGAAAAACTCCGTTTTAGCCCGATCGAGTTCGATTAACTTTTCTGCTTGTTGACGAGTGGTTTGAAACAAATTCGCTTGCTGTACCGCGATCGCAGCTTGTTCTGCTACAGACTCAACCAATCGAATTTCAGATTGAGTCCAATGACGAGTCCTCTTATTTTGTTTCAGTGAAATGCTGCCAATAATTTTCCCTTCAGACAACAGAGGCAACACCAATAATGCCTTTGCCGACGATCGCATCTCCAAGGCATTCATTTCAGGATGTAGCGACAGGTCGGGCAAAGAAACAGGCGCTTGGGTTTCCTGTAGCTTAACCAACACAGGATTCTCACAAATCAAAACATTAGACTTTGGCAAGGCTGCTGCCACTTCTTCTGGTGTAGCCGATGCTGGTAAATCCGCGTCGTATAGTCCTACGCATTCCACATACTGATCATTCGATCGCCACAACGATAACGTGCAGCCATCAACCATCAGCGCTTGTCCTAACTGTGACGTGATCGACGCAAAAATTTCTTGCGGCTCCAAACTCGATCGGATGGCTGTAGTAATGGTATTGATCAACGCCTCACGTTTTGCAAGCGATCGGACCTGCTCATAAGACTGAGCTTGAGCCAATGCCAATGCAGCCTGATCGGCCACCATTCCTAGTAGCTCAATCTCATCAGTCTGCCAAACTCGATTTTCATCGACTTGGTGCAACGCTAAAACGCCAACTAACTCATGGCGACAGGTCAACGGAACCATTAATGTCGAGGCAATTCGGAGCGATCGACAAGCCTGAATCGCCATGGAATTTGTCTGGTCCTCGTCTAATGTCGAAATGTCGAAGGCTTGAATTTCAGGTACAGACCAAACTGTTTCTGACATTCCACCCAAAACAGAATACGGATTTGGACTTGTATCCGAATTAATAGTAGGCGATTGGTAAATAACACTCTCCGCAGAAAACTGCCCGCCCATATAGGGACGCAAAATGCAATAACTTGATTCTAATGTTTGACCCACTGCTCTGGAAATCGAAGAAAGAAGCTCTTCATATCCCAAGGCTGCTCGCAATGTAGCAGTCACGGCGTTAAGCAAGGTCTCTCGTCGCAGACTACGTCGTAAATCTTCGGTTCTTGCCCGCAAAATATTGTGCGTATCAGCGGCCTGCTGAACAACTTGCTTGAGGTGAATATCATCCCAGGGCTTTGTAACATATTTAAATACTTTTCCAGAATTAATAGCATCAACCAGATCTTCAACGTCTGTGTAGCCCGTTAAAATAATCCGAATGATGTCCGGGTAGCGCTCAGCGGTTAAACTCAAGAACTCGGTCCCACTCATCTGAGGCATCCGCTGGTCAGAGACAATTACAGCGATGTCACCTTCTCGCTCAAGAATTTCGAGCGCATTAGGACCACTTTCCGATCGCAATACCTTAAATTCTCGATGGAACGTCCGATAGAGCAAATCTAAGTTATCCGGCTCATCGTCAACGACGAGAATTTTTTGCTTTTTAGTGTCACGAGTGACCATGCACTAATCTCCAGAATTAATAGCAATGGAATAAATAAAATCAGTCTCATTAAAAGTCGTCAGTATTATGCACACATCCCAATCTACCCAACTTTTGTAGTCTTCTAACTATATTTTGGAAATTTGAGTGACTTAGATCACAAGAGTAACGATATTGCTCTGGATCTCAGTATAAGTCACCAGCTAGAAACTGCTGTATGTACTAGGAATGTGTTGATAAACATTTGTCCCTGATGATCCATCTATCCAACAACTAAAGAAAATAACCTGCTGTGACGGATCATTTGGTTCACATATGCATAGAATATGAGGCACTAAATGTAGGCGTAAAAAACAATTTTGGCTAAGTCTAACACTAGAAGTATTATGTGAAGGCCGGATGTCCTGGACCAACTTAGTCTCCCCATGCGTTGTCCTGTTTGTCAAAATTTTGAAAATCGTGTTCTAGAATCTCGTCCAGCAGATTCAGGACACAGTGTACGCCGTCGTCGAGAGTGTCTAAAATGTGGCCATCGTTTTACAACTTATGAGCGAGTTGAGGTTTCACCCATTACTGTAATTAAACGTGGAGGGCAGCGAGAATTGTTCGATCGGCTCAAGCTTTTTCAAGGTGCAATGCGGGCTTGCGAAAAGTCAGGTGTATCTGAGATTGATCTCGATCGGGTAGTTTCTGAGGTTGAGGCCAATCTTCAACAGCGTGCATTACGTGAGGTCTCGAGTCTAGAAATAGGAATGCTTGTCCTTACTCAGCTTCGTATTGTGAGTGAAGTTGCATATATTCGTTTTGCATCAGTATATTCTCAATTTCAAAGTTTGGAAGATTTTCTAAAAGTTTTAGAGCAGTTACGATCGGACGCATTACCGCCTATCGAATGAGTAAATCTAAGAGAAGTTGGAATTGTTATTTTTGAGATGGAGTCGAGCGTCTTGAACTAAGACTTGCTAAAAGCGGCTCTAATTCAGTTTCTGTCAGGTCTCTCCACTGTCCGGGAGTTAAACCGTCAAAATGTAGATGGGCGATCGACGATCGCATTAAACGTAAGGTTGGAAATCCTACAGCGGCAGTCATTCGTCTTACTTGACGATTATGACCCTCCGTCAGAGTCATTTCGAGCCAAGCCGTCGGGATATTTTGCCGCGATCGGATAGGTGGTGTGCGTGGGGGTAAATTGGGTGGAGTCGATAGGATCCTAACCGTTGTTGGGCGAGTGATGTAATTTTGGATACTCAAGCCGCCCCCGCGTAGTTGTTGGAGTGCATCCGATGTAGGGATATTTTCAACCTGGACCCAGTAGGTACGAGGATGGCCAAATTTCGGATGGCTGAGATGATGCTGAAGTTCGCCATGACTAGTCAGAATCATTAGCCCTTCGCTGTCGTGATCTAGCCGACCGACGGGATAGACATCGGGAACTGGAATGAAGTCTTTGAGGGTACTCCGTTGAGCGGTGCCTATGGCCTGTGTGTCAGTGAACTGACTGAGGACGTTGAAGGGCTTGTTAAAAAGAAGATAGCGATGCGGCACGGTGAACGAAATGGGGGATAGCGAAGTCTTGCTTTCCAGCTTGATTTTGAATCACTGATTTTCCTAGGGTTGAGCGCCATTTACGCGGGTACGAAAACGGGTGTAACCAAAGTTCTGACCAGCCTGAGTGAAAAGGGTTCCTAGACTATACAGGATTGAGCCGTTGTTGTTGCTAGAAGATGCGCAGGTGCCAGGATTTGTAGGGGTTGGAGGGGGCTGAAAAAGCTGCCGCTGCTAGTTGTGGGTGTTCCCGATTGGACCTCTGACGAAAATTCAGCTTTACTACGGACTTCCACAGGTGTGGAACTCGGGCGGGCAAATTACGTGGCGGAAAGTCTAGCCTCTTGATTTTTGTTGAACCTCCCCAGCCCTAAAGGGACAGGGATTCCTGCCAACTAAAACAGCCGACAGAGGCATATTCAAAGAGGCCGCTACCCACTCCGGTTGAAAAAATTCAACCTTTGCGTATACTTTCTGAGTCCTTCAATCTCTTCCTGCTCTGCTGCTTGCCCTTTACCTATTCCGA
>JAYUEW010000143.1:0-1966 GCA_043739045.1 Synechococcales cyanobacterium | reverse complement strand
AAGGCTTGAGCTTCGACTTCCCCATAGGCCACAATCAATCCCGGACGACCATTTTTCCAAATCCGCAACGCCGTCCCATCTGCTTGCGTACTTTCAAGTTGTTTGAGGCGATTGGCTTCAAACGAAACTGGGCGAGATTGCGATCGCGATTGAAACACCTCAGCATCTTCGGCTCCGGCTTGTTTAGCCAAAGTAAGAAGTTGTTCTGCGAAAAGATCAGGCATGGGACGATCGGGACGTAAAGACTGCATCCATCTTATGCCGAAGGGGGAATTCTGCTGAATGTGAGGAAATTGTCAGTTCATCAATCCTTGAGCAGCCGTAACGGCGAGTGCTGGAAAAATAATGGAAACGATCGCGTCTGGATTCGTACATGTTCCGATCGCGATCGACCCGACCCAAATCAAATCAGATCGCATCAGGACTAATCGTCCCCTTCCAAGATTTACCCCTCAGTTTCAGCCGCCAATGCTTCCAACTGCGCTTGCTGATCGCGAGAAATACAAGTTTGAATGATGTCGTCAATGTCACCTTGAAGCGCTGTGTTCAACGTAAAGTTGAGGTTCAAGCGATGATCCGTAACACGACTATCTTTGTAATTGTAAGTACGAATTTTCTCAGCACGGGATCCAGTTCCGACTTGTGATAACCGAGCGGACGCGATCGCCTCGTTTTGCTCCTGAAGTTTGATATCAAAAAGCTTTGCCCGCAAAATTTGCATGGCCCGCTCTTTGTTTTTGCGCTGCGATCGTTCTTCCGTACAAAAAACCCGAATCCCCGTCGGTTTATGAATCAAATCCGCCGCAGTTTCGACCTTGTTCACATTTTGTCCGCCCGCACCACCGGACCTAGCGGTTTTCATTTCGATGTCTTTGGGATCAATATGAATTTCAACTTCATCCACTTCGGGCATCACGGCCACAGTAGCTGTTGACGTATGAACCCGGCCCGACGATTCTGTTGCCGGAACTCGCTGAACCCGATGAACCCCCGCTTCATACTTAAGTTTGCTATAGACCCGATCGCCTTGGACCTCAACCACCGCCTCCTTAAACCCGCCGGAATCTCCTAAAGACTCACTCAATAAATGGAGCTTCCAACCTTGTGACTGGGCGTAGTAGGTATACATTCGCAACAGATCCCCAGCCCAAATACTAGCTTCATCACCGCCTGTCCCTGCCCGAATTTCCAACATAATGTTTTTGTCATCATTAGGATCTTTCGGCAGCAATAGAACTTTGAGATGAATTTCAAGTTGACCGATCGCGTCCTTCAGGTCTTGAACTTCCAGCCCAGCCATTTCCTGTAAATCAGGATCGCTGGCCGATTCTTTATAGATTTCCTGAGCCGACAACAAGTCATCTTGGGCTTTTTTCCAAGATTCATAGGTATTCACCGTCTCTTCAAGGGACGATCGGGTGGTCGCAACGCGTTTATACTCACCCGGATCGGAGGCAATATCCGGATCCCCAAGTCGTCGCGTCAGTTCTTGAAACGTCTGTACAACCGAATTCAATTTATCAATTAGATATGCTTCAGCCATTTGAATACTCTCTTTTTCAACCAGAACACGATCCCCCTAACCCCCTTAATAAGGGGGGACCGGACTATGATCCGGTTATTTAGACTCACATCAAACACCCAACTCTAAATTCAAAGTCTCCTTTATTAAGGGGGATTTAGGGGATCGAATTCAGAGCGTAGACAGACCAAACAAAAAAGAATCTCGCCCCAAAACTGGAACGAGATTCCGCAATGAAATGGTGAGGGCTAACCCTGCTGTTTCATGCCGTACTTGCGCATAAACCGATCGACCCGACCTTCGGTATCGATAATCTTCTGCGTTCCCGTGAAGAACGGATGATTGCCAGACCATACGTCCACATTCATCTTTGCTTTGGTGGAACCAACAACCAATACTTCTTCGCCATTGCAGACGACTTTGCATTCGTTGTGCCACTCAGGG
>JAYUEW010000142.1:0-8103 GCA_043739045.1 Synechococcales cyanobacterium | reverse complement strand
ACGCCCTGACATTAGATAGTCATTCTTCAAGGAATCCCTTAGCCCAGAAATAAGGTCAAATTTTGGTTGCCAATCCAGTTGCAGTTTCGCTTTATCAACCGAACAGAAAAAATGCTGTGGACGCATGGGAAAGGCTTTCTTTTTACCGAAGTCGAAGGATTTTGGATCGTAATGAACCAGGTTGAGACTCGCTGGATCTTTGCCCGCCGCAACCGCACAGGCCCGTGCTAGTCCATCAAACGTCACGGCCCGATCGCCCGACACGTTATAAATCTGACCGATCGCCCGATCGTTCCCGAGTACTTTAATCATCGCATCAGCCAAATCAGCGCAGTGACCCAGTTGAGTTAGATGCTGGCCGTGAGCGGGAATAGGAATGGGTCGATCGCGCAAAATCCGATCGAAGTACCAAGCATCCAAGTCATTGTAATTTTGGGGACCATAGATATAGGTCGGACGAATGGACGTGTAGGGAAGGCCGCTGGCAGCGAGGTAGGATTCGGTGTCGTTTTTGCCTTTGTGACGACTTTTTGGATCCTCGGCATCGCCTTCAACGTGAGGCATTTGATCAGATTTTAAATATACTCCCGCCGAACTCATGTAGATGAAGTGCTTGACCTTGCCTTTGAAAATTTCAGCGAGTGGTTGGGTATCACTCAGTTCGCGGCCATTGTTATCAAAAACAGCATCAAAGGATTCGTTGGCCAGTTGCTGAAGATCGCTTTCCTGGGTTCGATCGCCCTGAATCACTTTTAAGCCCGCAACCGGAGATGGATTTTTGCCCCGATTAAACAACACGACTTCATGGCCAAGGGTCACTAATTGTTTTGTCAAATACACGCCAATAAACCGCGTTCCACCCATCACCAAAATTCTCATGACTTGCGCTTTCCGTAGGTATAACGACATTAATCCACAATTATCTCAAATCGCGGGTCAAGAAAATCCACTAGTTTGAAAGGCAGATTTGTTAAAAGGCAGGTTTGAATTGATGGGTTGGAACAATTGTTTTCTATTAAAACCCGGTCCCCCTAGCCCCCTTAAAAGGGGAACTAGAAAAAGGGGCAAGCCGATCGATACAACTAAATTATGGGGACAACATAACGAGTCACGGCGAGAGAGCCTGCTAGAGCGGAAGCAGCCAGGGAAAACAATGCGGAACTGAATACCCACCAAGCAGCACCAGCAGCAACTTTTCGGGTTTCGCGCACTTGCTTTTGGGTCGCATGTCTGATGGCTTCAAGTCGTCTTTGGGTTTCATGCTGAACGCGTTCTACTTGATGAATTACCCCATTGCGAGCCGATTCAACTTGGCCAATAATTCGATTTGCATCGGCTTCGGAGATATCGTCCCGTGAACTTAAAAGCGCCACCAACGTATCTCGATCGAAGTGGGTCAGGCGATCGCTTAGGGCTTCTAGTCCGAGTTGTGGATCATTAAACAGTTTGCCAAAGTCCTGCTTTATTCCGTCATAGTTCAACTCGGGGCGTTCCAAGTTATTCAAGTAGGTTCGCACACTTTCAAATCCTTTATCAATAGTGGACTGAACAGCCTGCTGTACTTTCTTGATCTGAGCTTTAGCAGCCTCAAAATTGGCCTCTACCTGATCGGCAATACGATTGGCTTCTTCTTCCGTCATGTCTTTCCGTTGGGCCAACAGTGCCACAAAAGTACCGCGATCGAATTGAGCCGCCCGATCGCCTAAACTGGCGAGTCCTGCACGCGGATCGTGGAGCAACAGTTGAAGATCGCGCTTAATTCCTTCTGGATTTAACTCTTCTTTGTGGGTCTGTTGCAGATAACTTTCAAGATTCGATTCAAAGTCAACGGCCTTTTTCTGGACCCGGTTTGCCAAGCGTCTTGGGGCTTTGATGATGCTACGCAGGGCTGATTGCACTTGATCAATCGTTTGATTAACTTGTTCTTCGGTCAGATCATCACGCTGGCTTAAGAGCTTGACCAATGTTTCCCGATCGACGTGGGACAACCGCTCCTGCAAGGCGTGGCTACCCGCTTTCGGATCATGCAACAACGTCGCCAAATCCCGTTGAATCCCTTCAGGGTTGAGTTCTTCAAGATTGGTTTTTCGGAGATAGTCAGCCAGTGCTTGAGTCGTCTGGTCATACTGCTCTTTAGCCTTGCCTGCCAGCTTTCGGGGGGCTTGAACAACAGTATCGCGTACCGACTCTACTTGATCAAGTACCTGATTTACCTGTTCTTCGCTTAGATCTTGGCGTTGGCTCAAAAGCTGCACCAGCGTATCGCGATCGAACTGTGAGAGCCGATTTCGCAAGGCAGTTGCTCCCGCTTCCGGGTCATCAAAGAGCGTTTTAAAATCTCGTTGAATGCCTTCGGGACTCAGCTCTTCTTTGTGAGTGTCGCGGAGATAGTCGGATACTTTTTGGCGGAGTTCTTGCGCCTGTCCTTGAATCAGATTGTGTGATTCTTGGCCTTGCGATAAGACCCGATCGCGCGTACTTTCGAGTTGATTAATAATTTGGCTCGATTCCTCACTATTCAGGTCTTGGCGCTGACTCAGCAACTGCTCCAGAGTCGGACGATCGAACTGGCCCAGACGCTGACCCAAGATATCAAACCCCACTTCCGGATAGGCTAGCAAGGGTCCAAAGTCACGGGCGATCGCATCTGGATTCAAGTCAGCTTTACTCGTAGACCGTAGATAATACTCCACGTTCTGGCGGAGATCTTGCGATTGTTTTTTTGTAGCTGCGGCCTGGGCTGTGGTCAGCACCTCCACCCTAACGGCATCCAACTCACGGGCTAAATTTTGAATCCTTGGGGGCGTGATGTCATCTCGTAAACTAAGTACTTTGACAAAGTAAGCCCGATCGATCGCCGTCAATTCTCGCTGGATCAAACTTGGGTCAGCGGCAGCATCGTAAATCACATGGCGAAATTCTTCCTTAGCATTTTCCTGGTTGAACTTCCAGGGAGGTGAAAGCAATAAATAATCTTCTAAATCAGCCTGGATGAGACTAAACGGTTTGTCCGTGGATTTCCCATTGGATTTCCCATTAGATTGGCCATCGTTCTTAGCCTTTACACTACTGCCCAACGTCCGTAGTTGTGAGCCAATCTTCTCCACATCCAAATCTGATAGATCAACATTTTGCAAGACTCGACTCAGTACCGCTGTCGCGCCAAATTGCAAGGCTCTGGTGGTCATACTGCCGTCGGAACCATCTTGCTTAGACGCTGATTTAACCAGTTGACCAAGTTGATCACTGAGTTTGCCGGATTTCAGATCTTGCGGTGCGGCGGACTTCAATTGTTGAATCAATTCTTGCGGATCGATCGGGTCTTTAGAACTAACCACTTTTTTCCAGGCGGCTTCTAGCTGATCTGTGATGCGGTTAACATCTTGCTTGGAAAGATCGGTGCGACTACTGACTAATTTGGTCAACGTGTCACGATTGACATTTTTGAGTAGGTCACTATTGCCAATGGCGCTAAAATCAACTTCCTTAAGCAACCTTTCAAACTGTCCTCCTAGTTGATCAACATTCAACTGAGGCAACTGCACTTGGTCTAAGGAACGTTGCAATGTGGTCCGAATGCTATCCGGGTCAAAGCCTGATGTTAACTCACGGCGCACGGCGGCGGTAACTTCTTCAGCCGTTGAAACGATTTGATTCTTCGCCAGGTTTGCGCCAAGGACAGCGCTACCCGTGCCCAACAAACCCTGGACTCCTGTGGTGGCGGTACTAATAATCGATCCCATCAATGAACCCACAGCAGTCGATCCAAACCAAGTCAGCAAGGTGAAGAAAATAGCCCAAATAATCACGCCAATGATGGACCCAATCATGGGACTTCCCACCAAACTTAACTTGACCGCCAAGAAGGACGCGAAGAATAGGGCAATGCTAACGCTGATTAAGAGTCCTAACCCGACCTTCGTTTCAATTCCGCGAATGGTGTCCCCCAAATTTTCGTCGGAGTTATTTCTCTCTGTGGGACTATCGGGTCCGGCAATGACCGCGATCGCTAAGTTAGCAAAGAGCAGTTGGAAGGCAAAGGCCATAATTACTCCAACTACCAGCGCCAACCCAAATTTGGTTCCGGAAAATATCAGTGCAGGGTCTTCAACGGGTAATTGTCCGACGATCGAACTACCAGGTAACGCAGCGGCACTACTAACAGACGGACCCAAAAGAAACGCGCCTGCTGTGACTAGAGCAGAGGCTAAACCCATCGTGAGAATAAAGCTACGAATTTTGTGTGATACTTTCATTTTCTTGACTCCAACTGTAATTTTTGCTTGATGTCTAGATTAAGAACTAAAGAAATTTATAATTAAAAATGAACCCACTATGTGACCTAAGCTCATTGATCCTAAAAAGCCTGCCACGCTAATGTTATTGAAGAGCGCTCCAAACGGACCTAAAGGCATTTTTGGTTCGACATTGGGGTACTGAATTGTGCGACTTGCAATGAATAAAATTAATAAACAAGCTCCGCTCATCACTAGAGAATGCGACCAATTCCACGCTTCAGCAGCACTACTGACATCCGTTTGAGCTAAGCCTAACAGTGATAACTGATTCACAATTATTCCTCCTTATTTCTAATTAGAAAGCGGTTCATTTATGCCACAAACTTGTTTTTAAAATTAGTCCTGATTCGTTATTCTAGATTTTTATGTGTATTGACACATATGTCGTGAAATTTAGCTATACAAGCCTATATAAAATACCGAACTTCTCCAAATGAAGTAAACAGTCAAAAGAGTGACTATTGCACAAAAAACCGCATCAATTCTGCGTCAATATAGGTACTCTCAGCCACGTTAGAGGGTGTTTTAAACGTCGAAGCTTGTGACGATTAAGACCCGATTCTCACCAATTCCCTCAAAAAGCTACCTTGTACAGACCCGTCAACCCCTTCCATTTTTAGACTATCCTTTTAGGATTCGGTATTAAACTAAACCTAAACTAAACGGGTTGATTTACAATGCTGCAATTCAAATTAGGACAGAATCTCTTAAATTTTTCCAAAATTGGACTCGTGACGATCGCTCTACCGCTGTTGCTTAATGGGTGTGAGGGAACTAAATCCAATGGTAAGAAAACGATCGCGGTAACTCAAATTGTCGAACATCCATCATTAAATGCAATTCGGGATGGAATCAAAGAAGAATTGGCTCGGTCTGGATTTGAAGCGGATAAAACCTTAAATTGGCAATGGGAAACGGCTCAAGGAAGCCCCAGTACAGCGGCACAAATTGCCAAGAAGTTTGCGGGGGAAAATCCTGATGTCATTGTTGCTATTTCGACTCCTAGCGCTCAAAGTGCGATCGCTGCCGCTCCAAAACTTCCAATTATATTTTCTGGTGTTACGGACCCATTGGGTGCAAAGTTAATTTCAAATTTACAACAACCAGGCGGCTTAGTCACAGGCGTGAGCGATCTGGCCCCGATCGCAAAGCATCTAGACCTTATCCAACAAATCTCACCCAATACCAAACGTCTCGGCGTTCTCTATAATGCAGGCGAATCCAATTCGGTTAGTCAAGTTAATCTGCTAAAAGCGTCTGCTAAAGGCATCACAATTGTGGAAGCTACGGTTAGTAATTCTAGTGAAGTGGCCACAGCGGCAAAAAGCTTAGTGGGTAAAGTTGATAGCATTTATATCCCGACAGATAATACTATTGTTTCTGCATTAGAAGCGGTATTACAAGTGGGTATTACCAATAAGCTTCCCGTTTATGCCGGGGATATTGATTCAGTAGAACGAGGTGCGGTGGCAACGTTAGGATTCAATTATAAAGATGTCGGACAACAAACAGGCAAGATGATTATTCGAGTCTTGAATGGTGAAAAGCCAGGTACGATCGCGGTTGAAACACCGAAAACACTTAATCTTGTGGTTAATGCTAAGGCCGCAAAATTAATGGGTGTGACAGTTCCAGAATCTACGCTTAAAGCAGCTCAAAAAGTAATTCAATAACTAACTCAACAACTAATGAAGATTTAATACGATCGCCTTTTAAGGATGTATCTAAATACTTTAAATCTTCCTGTTGGGCTTAGGACATCGGGTTCAGGACATTAAAAAAGAAACGTAGTGGTCAAAATAGTCACCAATTCGACCCAACCTGCAATCTTTGAGGTCTAACAATGAGGTCTAACAATGAGGTCTAACAATAATGATTTAAAATATCGGTTTAGAATATTGGTGTAAAAATTGTGTAGTTTATTTTCGATCGTAAAAGTGAGATAAATCTGCACCATTTGGGCTAGCTAAGTAGGATAAAAACACCATAAGCCATTAACCGGATTATCCCAGGACTCCACGACTGTGAAATACGATGTTCGCTACAAACCCACTTTTGCCACGGTATTCGTGACGCTCCAGCCAGGAGAAAAAATAGTCGCGGAAGCTGGAGCCATGGCCAGTATGGACGGCAATATTACTGTAGAAACCCAGTTTTCCGGCGGTCTGATTCCTGCACTGCTGAAGACCTATCTGGGCGGTGAATCCATGTTTATCAATACCTTCACCAATAAAAGTAACAAACCTCAAAACGTTGTTTTAACCCAATCGACAATAGGCGATATTACCCGTATTGAACTCAATAATCGCGAACTTTGCCTCCAACCCGGAGCCTACATTGCCCATGCTGGAAACATAACACTCAATGTGCATTGGGCAGGATTCGCTAGCTTCTTTGCAGGGGAAGGCTTATTCAAACTCAAAGTCGGCGGTAATGGCATCGTTTTTATTGGAGCCTATGGTGGACTCTCTAAGCATCAGGTCAAAAATGATTACATTGTCGATAGCGGCCATATCGTTGCCTATGACCCAAGCCTCAAGATGAACATCAAACTCGCAGGTGGTTTATTGGGTTCAGTGACATCCGGCGAAGGCTTGGTCAATCGAATCACTGGCAACGGCGAAGTCTACCTGCAATCCCGCAGTATCAGTGGCTTGGTTAGCTTCCTTCGCCCAAAAGTTTAGCGATTTTCATTTACAATTCACCCCTCACCTGCCGTTCCTCATGAAACTTGAAATACTTCATCAGCCCGATAGCGCGATCGCCAAAATCAATCTGGATCCACAAGAAGAACTCGTCGCCGAAGCCGGAGCTATGGTTGCCATGAGCAGTAATCTGAATGTCAGCACCACCCTTCGGAAGGGCAAAGGCGGCGGCATCATGGGCGGACTCAAACGAATGGTCGGTGGAGAATCGCTCTTTCTCAGCGTCTTCCGCACCACCAATGAAGCCGGGGAACTCTACCTCGCACCAAAATTTATGGGCGACCTGCTTCCCTATCCACTCAACGGTAAAACATTACTCGTTCAATCCACTGGATACCTAGCCAGCACACCGGGCGTAGATTTAGAAATTGGCTTTCAAGGCTTTAAGGGTTTTTTCAGTGGTGAGTCGATTTTTTGGCTGAAAATCAGCGGTAATGGAACGGTCTTACTCAATGCCTTCGGGGGTATTTATGAAATTGATGTAGACGGCGAATATGTCGTCGATACCGGGCATATTGTCGCTTTTGAAGATAGCCTCAGTTTCCGAATTAGCAAAGCCAATGCCAGTTGGTGGGGAGCGATTTTCGGCGGCGAAGGTTTAGTCTGTCGCTTCAGTGGAAAAGGCAAACTCTACTGCCAAACCCATAACCCCAGCTCTTTCGGGAAAGAAATAGGCAGCCAGCTTCCCCCACGTTAATCCCAAATTCATAGTTCACAACCCCAAATTCATAGTTCACAACCCCAAATTCATAACCCTAGATTCCCAACCCTTATGTATACCTACGACATCGAACATTCTCCAGCCTACGCATCTTTGCGGGTGAAACTTGCCACCAATCAAAGTCTCATTGTGGAAGCCGGAGCTATGGCTGCAATGGATAGTCATATCACGATGAAATCTAAAATGCGGGGTGGCATGATGAAAAGTGTTGGCCGTATGTTTGGTGGGGAATCTTTGTTTTTGAGCGAATTCACCGCAACCGGAAAACCAGGTGAATTACTATTAGACCTGTTGGGTAATAAGCTCAAAAAGCCTTGTATCCTAGTCTGGGAGAGGGTTTCAAGGATTTTCAATTAAAAGCCATGAAACCCTCTCCCTG
>JAYUEW010000141.1:0-2117 GCA_043739045.1 Synechococcales cyanobacterium | reverse complement strand
AGCGATCCTGAAACAGGTGAACAGAAGGGCGAAAAGCAAGACTTTGAAGACATTTATAGCTCCATTGGCGGTTATCAGGTGTTGACTCGTCGAACTATTTCGACTTTGGATGAAAATAAACAGCCCGTCACGATGGATTTTGAATTCACGAATGTAGAATTGTTGAAATAACTTCAAATAATCCGTTACGATCGAACCTACTACAAACTGACTAAACTATTATGTCTCTTGCATTGACCACGGATAATGTCGAAACCGTCCTCGACGAACTCCGTCCCTATCTCATTTCGGATGGCGGAAACGTCGAACTCGTTGAAATTGACGGCCCTGTTGTAAAACTACGCCTCAATGGTGCTTGCGGTTCTTGCCCAAGTTCAACCATGACGCTCCGTATGGGAATCGAACGGAGACTCCGCGAGAAAATCCCCGAAATCAACGAAATCGAACAAGTGTTTTAAACGGGTAACTGTTCTAAACGGGCATTAATACCGGGTTAGAAATTGCTCAAATCAAGATCCATGGAATTCCGTGGATCTTATTTTTTGCCACATAATCGACGATCGCCTAGGATAAACCCATCTTTTAAGTCCTTTGCCATGATTCCCGACATTAGCCCTATCTTGGTTCCAATCCTGGCCACCGAACTCGAATACGGTGAACTTGCCTACGGTCCAAATTTCCTTTTAGATCTCAAAATTTTCAGCCAAACCAAACCGACAAAATCCGTTTCTGATGCGTATAAATTAATTAAGTCAATTTACGCTGAAACTCCTCTTCCTGAGGCTCATCTGGAACCGTTACTGAGTACGATCGATCGGGATGCAACATCGGATTCCTGGGAGGCGAAAGATAACATTAGTGCACTCACGGCTGCAACATTTGGCGAATGGCTAGTAGGATGTTGTTTGGCTGAAGAATACTTTGAAGCTGAAGATATTGAGGCTCATGATTCTGAAACTAGTTCTAATAATTCTTATAAAGCGCACAAAGTGGCACTAGACCACCTCATCCAAACTATCCAACCGCTATTATTCCACGATGCTGAACCCGTAGCGCTTTATACTCTCACCGACTCTAATAACGAAAATACGCCGTACAGCGTCTATGTCGCGATCGGTCCCACTCATACCCTGCTAGTTGTTAGTCATTGGATTTTATAGATAGATCCATCGGCGCGGTAATATACGATTCTGACATTGTAAGACTACTGTGTATCATACGAATTTGCTATGAACGATCGCAAATCTATCACTTCTAGTTCAGCTTCTAGTTCAGCCCGACTCATCGAGGAAGTCCGTCGGGGCTGGCATTGGGTAGTCTTTGTGATGTCGGTATTGGGTCGGGTTGGGGGCATTAAGGAATGGATTCAGACCCTAAAACGCTTGGTGAATCTCTTGTCGTCACGGGCAAAAGGGAATGTTAGAGTGCTGGATGGCCGATCGTTTTATCAGGCTTCAGAGTTTCCCTTTGCTGGCATATTAGAATCAAATTGGGACATCATTCTAAAAGAAGTGAGTAATTTGCAGGGCGATTACTTTATCCCTTGGAGTGAAAAGTATTTGTATAAAGACGGCTGGACTACGTTTGGACTATATGCCTATGGGGTCAAAATTTCTAAAAATTGCGATCTTTGTCCTGAAACAACTCGTCTACTTGAACAAGTTCCAAACCTAACGACTGCCGGGTTCTCAGCCCTAGCTCCAGGAACTTGCATTGCGCCCCACACTGGCTATCCAGATGGGGTTTTGCGGTGTCATTTGGGCTTAGTCATTCCGCCGGATTGTGCACTGCGGGTGGGCGATGAGGTGCAGGCTTGGGAGAATGGAAAGTGTTTGATTTTTGATGATACGGCAGAGCATGAGGCTTGGAATCGTAGCGATCGGACCCGTGTGGTGCTGTTATTGGACTTTACGCCCTAATATGGGAACCTAGCTTGGGTGAATTGAATGCGCCGAGACCCGCTCTTCTATCAAATGTTTCAACGATCGCCCCAATTACTATTTGATTTAATTGGCGATCGTCCATCGAATGCTAATGACTACCGATTTGATTCGGTCGCTGTAAAGGAACCGAAGTTTGAAATTGACGGTGTATTTCTGCCACCTGAATCTGAACCG
>JAYUEW010000140.1:0-15226 GCA_043739045.1 Synechococcales cyanobacterium | reverse complement strand
CAGAGTTTGATCACTATGTGATGAAAACCTACGGACGATTTCCGTTAACCTTGGTCCGAGGAGATGGCTGTCGAGTTTGGGACGATCGGGGTAAAGCTTATTTAGATTTTGTCGCGGGAATTGCGACTTGTACTCTGGGTCATGCTCACCCGGTTATGGTCCAAGCCGTCACTCGGCAAATGCAGACGCTACATCATGTTTCCAATCTTTACTACATTCCTCAACAGGGCGAGTTGGCCAAGTGGTTGGTCGATCGTTCCTGCGGGGATCGTGCTTTTTTCTGTAATTCCGGGGCTGAGGCCAATGAAGGTGCGATTAAGCTAGCTCGGAAATATGCCAAGGTAAAACGTGGTATTGAAAACCCGGTGATTATTACCGCTCATGCTAGTTTTCATGGTCGGACCTTGGCGACTGTCACGGCAACAGGTCAACCTAAATATCACAAGAATTTTTCGCCATTAGTTCCAGGGTTCCATTATGTTCCCTACAATGACATTGAATCTTTGCGGGCAATGATCGCAGAACTCGATCGAGACCAGCCTCAAGTCGCTGCCATTATGTTGGAACCCCTACAAGGTGAAGGCGGCGTAAATCCCGGAAGTGAGTCCTATTTTCAGCAGGTTCGTCAAATCTGTGATGAAACTGGGATTTTGTTAATTTTAGATGAAGTGCAAGTTGGTATGGGCCGATCGGGTAAGCTCTGGGGTTATGAAAATTTAGGAATTGAGCCAGATATTTTCACATCGGCTAAAGGCTTAGGCGGCGGAATTCCGATCGGAGCCTTGTTGTGTAAGTCATCCTGTGATGTGTTTGAGCCTGGGGATCATGCGAGTACCTACGGCGGTAATCCTTTTGTCTGTGGTGTGGCCTTGGCTGTTTGTCGGCACGTTGAGGCATCAAATCTAATTGATAATGTCAGGGCACGCGGCACACAGCTTGCTACTGGCTTACAAAAGCTTGCAAACCAGTATCCCCATTTGATTGAGCTGTCCCGTGGTTGGGGCTTGATTCAGGGGCTGGTGTTGCGATCGGACATATCCATGGGCGCGATCGATTTGGTAAAAGCGGCAATGGATGCGGGGCTATTGTTAGTGCCTGCTGGACCAACAGTTGTGCGATTTGTGCCGCCGCTTTTGGTGACAGCGAGTGAAATTGATGAGGCGCTTTTGGTGCTCGATCGATTATTTGCAGCCCTCAGGCTGTCGGAAAATCTGGGTTGAGACGATCGATCGGTCGCGGTTTGTGGGTATGATTGCAGACTGGACATTTGAAGAAATAGCAATAAGCGGAGAATAATTATGTCGCGCGTATGTGAATTAACAGGCAAGAAGGCCAATAATGCTTTCGCGGTCTCTCACTCCCACCGTCGTACTAAGAAATTACAGGGTGTAAACCTTCAGTGGAAGCGTCTCTGGTGGGCTGAAGGCAAGCGTTTTGTGCGTTTGAACCTTTCAACCAAAGCCATCAAGACCATTGAGCTTAAGGGTTTGGCGGTCTATGCTAAGCAGTTGGGTGTCAACCTGAACAAGTTCTAGATTCGGTTACTGATGCCTAGACATCAGCCGATTAAGAGGCTGTTTGAAAAGTCTTTGCGTTGGTATCAAAACATCCGATCCCCCTAGCCCCCTTAAAAAGGGGGAACCGGAATCTAGCTCATAGTCCCCCTTTTTAAGGGAGATTTAGGGCGATCGGGTGCTTATTATCACCACGATTAACTTTTCAAACACCCTCTAAGAGAGGTGGGTAAATAGATGATTGAGTAGCTCCGGTGGACATCCACGGGGGCTATTTTATTGTTATGAGAGTAGATGATCCCAATTTTTTTGTTCTATTTTGGATCTGATGTTAATTAAATTCGATCGTTTTGGGTAGGCTTGTAATTATGAAGTTCTCATGAAGCCCTCGAAATGATTCCTAATGATAATGCTCCAAGAAATTTGGACATTTTTATTAGGATCCGGTACAACTGAATTAGGTTTAGGATTTGGTCTCAATACTTTTTTAGGGTCGCTTTTTAGCTTAATACGAGTGAATTACTGCTCTCTAAATAGGTGAATCTCCAGTCATTTCTGAGTTCATCAGCTAAACTGTCACCTTATACAGTATGCCCAACGATCGCCCCGGACAGATCCATTTTTTGACCAGTGGAATGTCCCACTCTACAGAAGTTCTATAAAATCGTCTCCCTGGCACATCACCGCTATGTCAAACCGTAACCTTTCCAAAGCATTTCGGACCTTCACCCGCGAGGTCACTCGTCTGTGTCGATCGATGACTAAAGGTGCGATAGACTGGCTATTGCGCTCGGCTTTCGTTGTGAGTCGTGGAGTTTCCCCGAATTCAGGGATAATTCTACCGACGACCATAATGTTGATTTTGGTGGTGTCGTTGTCTGTGGGGGCGTTGACCTATCGGGCTTACACTCGTAACGTTCAAGTCATTACCAGTAACCAGCAGCGGGTTATCTATAATGCTGCAACTCCTGCGATCGATCGGGCGCGATCGAAACTTGAATTCATGTTTGATAGTGGCCAAGATAATCGTTATCCCAGTGGTGGCGTACCTCAGGAAGATTATCTGGCCAAGATGATGCTAAATGACGGGAATGGCTTGCCGAAATTGTCGATTGAAGGCCAAACAGGTGACGCGGCTAATCCTTATCTTTTGCCAGGAGAAACTGTCCGCGATCTACCAAACACGCCGGGTAAAGATAATGCTTGGTCCTTCCGAGCAGATACCGACGGTAATGGAACAGAAGATGCAACTGTTGTTTATTCAATCATCTTCAAGACTCCTACGCCGCCTAGTGTGCAGGGTCAGAACGCAGATCCGGCTGAATCTCAACGGTTACTCGTTAAGTTGAGCGACAAAGAAAAATCGGCTGCTGGTGTTGTCCGCCATGGTCCGTTAACAACTGAAACGGGTTCAGCTTGTCAATTGCCATCTACTGCTGCGGTCCCTACATCTGTCGGTTGGTTCAATGATCCGACTAATACCTCAATAGTCCGTAAAAACTTCCAAGTGGATGTTTTAGTTGTTCCAGACAGTGCAAAATCTGCTGCCACTACAATTGAATTCCATCAAGATCGTGAGATAAGTAAAGGAAATAAATGGGGTGCATGGTTCCGAAATGACTTAGAGGTGTTTCCTCTTCCTTTTTTCCGGTTTAATGGCGCAATGCATACGGAAGGTAATTTAATTGTTGGAAGTAACGAGAATAACAAGAATAGGTTTCAATCGTATTTGATTAGTTCAAAAAACTCTTGCTTGTATCCTTCGATCGATAACTCTGAGATCTCAATTACAACGGGGAGTGAGGAAGACAAGTTTCAAGGTCTCCTTGCTGTCGGAACAATGTCATTTACAACGGATAAAGGGGGTGGATTCCAACCGCATTATCAGGAAGGTGGGCAGCCTAAGTGGGGTCCTACTATTGACAGCAGTAATAATACTAGTAAGGCCACTGCTAAGGATGTTTTCAGTGATCCAGTTGCTATTCTGACTGAAGACAAGCGACAAACTAAAAAAGACGGAACAGGTTCTGCTGCCAATCCAAAAAATAATTCACTAAATTATAAAGCTCCGACTTACAACGACTCACTAAAACAGCGAATTCAGTTTAAAAAGGAGGCAACTCCCTACATCGACGATTTGTCAAGAGCTGATGGGCGTTGGGGACCAAAGCCAACTTTTCTCTCGTCTAGTTCTTCTTCCGGTGCTGCGGCAGCTACGATATCTAGTAAAGTCCCCGATCGTAATGATGGAGCTGGGACTGGGTATGGGTATGCAATTCCGCCCGCTAACAGTTATTTGACTACGAAAAACACCTTCACTCCAAAAGCGGACGCAAAAGACCTCACGGATGAAAGCGTTGGGGCTGACGGATATTGGGAGAATCGTGCCCGAAATGAAGGGCTTCGTATTTTGGTGGGTGAGCGTCTGGAGTTGGGAAATCCCTTCGGCTGGGTCACTCCGCGAGATGGTGATGGTAATGGATATATTTCCTCTGATCCGACCGGAGTTAATGAGCGTGAGGGCGATCCGCTCTATCCGCCTGAAGTTAAGCCCTATCCTGTCGCCGCCCTTCCCAGTCCGGCCATCTCTCATGTTCAGCAGCAGCGTAGAACCTTGCGTGATAATTTAGCGGCTGTTCAGGCGACCGCTCTGTATCACACTGACTTTATTAATAAGGGTTTCGGGGCTGATTATCCGTTTGCTTGCTTAGCGACAACAGCCCATCCCGGCACTCCGACCACCTTGCGTCAGTCTACTAACTTCGTCCCGACCCGATTTAATGGTGGCCAGGTTGATTTGTTGTCAGACTTTTTCTCGGGGCGTGGAACGAATGGTTGGGAATTTCAGCCGCCAGCCGAAAATCCAGATAAGTTTAAAATTGAGATCGGAATTGGTCAGCCATTAGGAAAAGCCCTACGAAATTTGGCAAACTTTGCTGGAGATCCAGATGGTGCATTCCCACCAAAACAAGAACCTGCTGGCAGTAAAACAATACATCCCTATCCTGCATTGAGTATGTGGGGTAACTTTTCCAACCTTCGTCGTGCATTAGACCTTATAGATAAACGTGGTATATCCTACGACAATCTTTCAACTGCTGATAAGACTTATATTCAGACGGCATCTTGCACCATTGGAATGCTTGCCTATGAAATTGATACGGTTCAGAAGTTTGACCCGACCAAGCCGATTAATAATACTGCTGACGGACTAGGGCTAGATCCAAATAATGGAAAATTGATGTTGCAGTTGGGTTTAGAGCTGTATGCCTTAATGGATGAAAGTAAAGGTGAAACGAACCGAGTTTTACCAAAAGCGCTAACGAAATTATATGAATACAACAACTCAACGACTACGACAAAGCCTGAGAATAGAAATCCTCGTGACTACTACAGCGTGCCGCCTGAGGCATACATTGAAGCACTGAGACAACAATATACTGAGAGAACAGGCGACGGGTACGGGATCCAGGCGGTTAATAATAGCAAGCTGAGAATGGCTGAGCTAATCATGCTCAATTTCCAAATTCGCCGCGATCGGACCTTTGGGTTCAGCCCTTCTCCCTCCTTTGGTCACTATGCAATTGAAATGACGACGACGACTTCAGGAGTAACAGTGGGTTCTGGAAAACTTGCTGTTTATCCATCCGCCTGCGATCCAGACTTGTTTGCAATAGACGATCCCGCGCTGGGAACTGACTCAGCTAAGGGGAAGGCGGTATCAGTCAATGATGACCTCATGCGCACGCCTAAAGCGATATTAAATGCTAGTAATGCTAGCGATTTTTCACCTTCGTCCGTATTCGATACAACGCTGCAACAAAAACTAGTAAGAGCACGCCTAGGATTATCTCGCCTTTGTGGTGCCTTGAATATTCCACCCACAGCGTCTTACAATTTGACTATTTCTGGTGGAAATCAGGAACGACCCGTTGTTATGCCGAAATTTCCAGCACTATACTATATCTTCCCTCAAGAAGAGCATAACTTGGCTGGTACTGTTAAGATTCCTCAACCCGTAAGTGGAAAGGATAAGGAGCCTTACGTTGTAGATGAGTATGTTAAGAAATTACCTAGCTACACATTTAAGCCCGTCCAACTTGGCGAGGAAAATAAAGCATCGCCAAGTTTCAATACTGTGTCTGTAGCTCCTGCTTTTCCCTTATCATCTGGTACTGTTATTCCCACCTATGCGCGTTTACCTGACCAAGATCGACCAGTTTTCCCCATTCCAGACCTTAAGGTCGATGGTGTTGCTATAAAACCCCGTAACCTTCCAGGATCTGATCTGAAAGGTACACTCAGTAATTGGAAGCTGCCTTACTCCGCTTCCGATAAAGTCGGTGGTACAGCAACTAGCAATAACGATAACAATGCAAATATTCCAACTAATATTATTGAAGCCCCAACTCTCTCGGGGACGAACTTACCCTTTGCCGTACCGTTCCTCGATCGGGCCTTCTTTGATGGCCGACAATTGATGGTTGCTCGGACCTTGGATCTTGATGTTGGGATGATGCGGAGTTACAAGACAAAGCTGAACGGTGGACAACGATCGGAACCATTGCTGCCCATGAGCGGAATTGTCTATGCGTTCCGTGAAGATGCGGTTCGTGAAGATGCGATCGCCCGTCCTGCGGGAACAAGGATGAATGCTACCAACCCTAAAACACCGACAGATCCACCTCTGCAATCTAATGGAAGCTCAATTAAGTCAGTTGATTATCTACCGGACCCAAGTCGTCGTATTCATGGTTTCCGTCTGAGAAATGGTCGCCAAGTGAAGCGTGATGCGGGGTACGAGTCTGGAGTATTTAAGCCTTCGGATAACTATAGAGGTCTCTCGTTCTTCACGGATCAACCTCTATATATCCAAGGTGATTTGAATCGACATCAGACCGGTGCAGATGACACGATCGGTGAACCTCTAGAAGAATTTACGGGAGGATCGGCTGCCTTGATTCGAGGTCAAGACTTTAATGAAAGCAAATTTTATAACCGTGGTGGTGGTGGCGACAGCGGTAAAAGAGATGACAGATTTGCCAGCTTAACGGGCGATCGTTGGAGACCTACCGAGTTGCTTGCCGATTCGATTTCCATTCTTTCTGATAACTTCTGCGATGGCAGTATTTCAGATATGTTTGTTAGCTATGACAATAGTAATCCGAGTAATGCGGACAAAGGATATCAACTTCATCCGAGCAAGCAATCTCTCGATAATAACTCTGACCGCCGCATTTACCATGATGATCTGTCGTCATTCACAAAAACCGGGCTATATGGTCTAGGTTGTGCATCTCCCATAGGAAATCATACGTCCTTTAAAAATTCCAATCGGCCTGACACTAGAGACATTAAAAAGGCTCTACCAACGGTGACAGGAAAGACGGGCCGTTATGACTGGTTACGTGAAAATCCAAATGTAACTAGTTATAATGCGCTAGCAGCTAGCAGTTATGAAGGGACCACAATGCCTGCGGGTGACTATGCTACTCCCATTAAGATTTCGCGTTCTGGCCTTCCTTTACTCAGTCAGCCGTCCGGTCTCCTAAAACCGTATGATCCTAAAACAGATGATAAAAAAGTCGATCAAAAACTTGATGCGGTAGGGAGTACTTATGCTTATGCAGATAAGGATTCGCCTGAGACGAAAAACATGAATTTTGGACCAATCGAGGATAATGGTGGGATCCGTAAGCTTGTAACTGCTTCATCTCTGCGGCCTAATGATGCTACCAACATCAATTCAATTGTAGTTAGTGGTATCGTCCCGTCTCAACCTGGAAACAGCTACGGTGGCCTGCACAACTTTCCTCGATTTATTGAGAACTGGGATAAAGTTACCTTGGACTACGTTGGTTCATTCTTACAGTTGAGTTTTAGCAACTATGCAACGGCTCCATACCAGATGACGGCTTGGGAAGGTGCTCCTGGTGCGGAGTTACCGCCTTTTGGCACTAAGCAAAACATTGACTATTACAGCCCTCCTGTTCGTCAGTGGGGGTATGACGTGGCATTACAGCTAGCACCTGCTGGTCCGGCTGCTTCGCGTTTTGTGGTGGTCAAGGCCCCTCGAAACGAGTTCTACAGTGAACCTCAAGTTAATGACCCATACATCCAAAATCTGTGTGCCGTTGCTAAAGCCAACACCAACGACTTCAAGGGCGCAGCGAATCTAAACTGTACAAACTAACTTGAGGAATACTGATATGAAACGTCAAGTTAAACCTTCAATGGATTCGTTGTGGTTGGTGCTTGCTAAGGCTTCCAAACCCCGATCGAAGTCTTCAGTTGCCGGATTTACTCTAATTGAGTCATTGGTCGCAATTATCATTATCAGCATCACCGTTGTTGCTATTTCACCGCCTATCTTTTGGGCCACCGGGACTCGGGTTCAGAACCGTCGTGCTGAACAGGCTCTATCGATCGCTCAAGCGACAATCGATCGGGTTCGGGCAAAAGTTGAACGGGGTGGCTCCACTGCCCTTGAATTACCCGCGATCGACACTACTGCTACGGCTGGCAAACGTCCTAATCCCCCTGCCCCTGCCCCTTCGGCTGAATGGACCTCAATGCAGGGAATCACGCCATGTCCTAATAAAAAAAGTGTTTCACAGCTTAAACCCGCTGTCGCTGCTACAGAAACTACGTCGGCGGTCCCGGCAGATCAGCAATACCCTGCTGTTGGTCAGTATTTGCCTGTCATGACAACCACTGATTGTAATAAACCCGATTTCTTAGTTCAGGTCTTTAGGAATGACGGAATTTGTGCCGATGGATTAGCTTGCTCAGCATCCGCATTACCTGTTAATGAGAGACGGCCACTGGCATTTTCTGTTGGGGTTCGCGTCTATTCAGCTATTGCTGCAAAGAATAGCACCACATTACTAAGAGAAAAGGCTAGCCTGACAGGCACGACAGGTACAGGGCAAGCTGGAACCCGTCCGCTTGCGGTCCTATATGCAACGGTTGCGAAAAGTGATACCTCAGCGTCTCTCAATAACTACCGTGCTCTCTGTAAGTCTGCCGGGACATCTTGCGAATAGAGTGCTTGTGGCGAGGCTCGAAAGGATTGTTGGTTCAGATATTTTTATAGGGGCAATGACATGAAAAGCGGGTTGTCGAGACGAGATAAGCATCTGCGGATGGTATTGCGGATATTGCCTAAACGCACCGATCGGCGAGGGTTCACGCTGATTGAATTACTAGTGGCGATCTTAATCAGCGGATTGATTGTTAGTGGGTTGCTTTATCTGGTTGTGGAAGTTTTGGGGATTAACCAAAAAGATGCAGCTCGTAGTGACACCCAGCGCGATATGCAAATGGCGATGGACTACATCACTCGCGATCTCCGCGAAGCTTTCTACGTCTATGGTGCAGTGGACGAGCCTACGTCTGATACTCCGGGTGCGCCCACGGATTTGGTGAGTTGTTTATCAGGTAAAGGGGATCCGGTTGCTCGTGGGCAGAAGAGTTTGTGTCCTGGTCTACTAAACTATTTGCCAAATTATTTAAAGACTAGTCTAGCGGACCCTAATAATGTAAACATACCCGTCTTGGCTTTTTGGAGACCAGAGCCTTTACCCGAAGCTGTAGCGAAGTATTGCAAGACGAACGCTGCAAGTATTGGCCGTATTGTCGTCAACAATGCGATCGATCGCGTCCCTTGTGTTGCCCAGAGAATGTACACCTTAGTTGTTTACTCTTTAAACACAGAAAACACCAATAACATATGGCGTGGTAAAGCCCGAATTAAACGCTATGCTCTTCCTCATTTTCCGGAAAGCTCTGTTGCAGGATCAAAAAATTTAGGGTGGGTCGCGCCAGTAGCCTCCGATGACAAAAGACCTGCATCTTGGCCATTCGGCAAGGCTAATGGTGGAATTGTTGATTTGCAAAAAAATCCTTCAAGCGCTACTGTTCCTGCTGCTGGTACGCCCGACGGTGGGACTCAAAATAATGTGGTCCTTACAGATTTTGTCAATTATGTACCTCCAACTTCTTTGCTTATTACGGATAAGAAAACTGGGTATTGTGAGAGCAATTTTGAAGTAGCTAACTTTGATAACTTTACTCCTTCATTTTATGCATGTGTTCGCAAAGGTTCGACTAACGAGAATCCGGAAGTTCGTGTTGTGATTATGGGAAATGCAGCGGGTCGTGGTTCAATTCCGAAAGCGACGGGCGAGGTTCCATTTCAGATGGAAGCCCAGGTTATGGGGCGAGGAGTTTATGCTAGGCAACGATCGGGCAGCTAACGTTAATCTAATTAATCCAATTGCAATAGAGAGGGTTTAGAAATGATGAAATATTTTCGATCGCGATCGCGCCAGTCTAATGATGGTTTTACGCTAATTGAGATTTTGGTCGTTGTGATTATTGTCGGTATTTTGTCTGCGATCGCTGCCCCCGGTTGGCTAGCCTTCGTGAATAATCGACGGATTGGTACAGTGCGTTCTCAAGCCGCCGATGCCATTCGTTTAGCTCAAACTCAAGCGAAAACAACACAAACGCTTCGTGCAGTAGTCTTTGATGAGAATAGTGACCTTACAGTTGGTCCTCGTCCTCGTGTTGCTGTGACTCGATGCCTATCTTCTGGCACTACGGCAGATACGTACAGTTCTAGTAAATGTGTATTGCCTGCGCAATTAAATTGGCAGACATTAGGTGGTGATGATGTGAAGTCTGGAACGGTTAGTTATTATGCTCTGAAGACTAATCTTACTGCCAATACTAATAAGGCTTCTAATCAATTACGACTAGTGTTCGATGGTAATGGAGTTGTGAAAAAGAGCGAATCCGATTGGCCCTCTACCTCTGAGAGTTTTGTGATTGGTTTTCAGCTAGTGAGTAGCGGCATTAATGGTCAGCCGCGTTGCATTGTTGTTCGGACTATCTTGGGTGGGCTAGGTGAAGGGAGTTCAGCTTCTGAATGTAGTCAGTAAATATTGTTCGATCGTCTCTTTCTCTGGGAATTCTTAGGACTGTAGAATTAATCCAAAGTATTCCCAGCTATGAAATTTGCATCTATTAAAAAAGTTTTTCTGAAAGCTGGAAAGCGTGCCGCCGGATTTACATTATTAGAATTAATGGTTGTATTGAGCATTATCGGTATTTTGATTGCGATCGCTGTTCCCGGTTGGAATAGTTTTTATGCAACGCGACAACTCAATACGGCCCAAGAGCAAATTCAGGGTTCAATTAAACAAGGTCAACACCTAGCGAGAGTACAGCGTCGTCCCTATCGTTTTGTGATTGAGCAGTACGGAGATGTCGTCCGTTGGGGAATTGGAACTGATCCAAATATGCCTACTGAATGGAAAAGTTCTTTTCAAAATATTTCGATCGACACCAACCAAACAACCTTTCGCAAAATCAAAGATAAAAATCAATGGTTTATGGTTTTGGATGACGATGGCACGGTGACAGGACAGCTTGGTCGAGTGACACTGGTATCGGAAATGGTTCGGGAACAGCGTTGTGTGATTATGTCTACGCTGTTGGGTGAAACCCGAAAAGGAAAAAACTATTCTGTTAAACGAGATGGCTTTGATTGTTATTAAATTTGCCTTGAATCTAGCAGTGAATTGAACAACCTGAATTCAAAGACGATCGCGGAGTTCTTTAACTCGATCGATCGTCAGTTCTGTGACTTGGGCGACGAGTTCGATTGTCATTCCCTGTCGCAAAAGATTTCGTGCGACTTTGTAGACACCTTCTTGTAATCCTTCTTGTAATCCTTCTTCTTTCCATTCCGATCGCTTCTGGAGATAGGCCGCAGACAAGTTCATAATCAGTTCCTCCTCTTCTTGAGTAAGCTTTCGATTGGCTTCTAGATTAGCCCGATAGTCCGCCTTAGAGATTAGGAAACTTAAATAGTGGAAGAACTAAATATTGGAAGACATGGGAATAAGCAGAACTTACCCCCAGACTCACTTTAATTTAATCGTTTCTGATTTAACCTTTGTAGTCACGATCGAGTTTCAGGATAATCGTACTAAGCGGAGGAAGGCATAGGTCTAGGGAGTAGTCCCGATCGTGGTAGCTCCAGTCGTCACTCCATTTACCCCCCAGATTTCCCATATTACTACCGCCATATTCACGGGAGTCACTGTTGAAAATTTCCTGATAGAAGCCCGTATTTGGGACTCCGACGCGGTAATGTGCGTGAGGTTGGGGGGTAAAGTTGCAGGCAACGACCACGAACTCATCAGAATCTTTGGCTCGCCGAATGAAGGCAATGACGCTGTTACGGTTATCGCCGCAGTCGATCCATTCAAATCCACCCTGTGCGAAGTCTTGGTTGTAGAGGGATGGCTCTTGTTTGTACAGCGTATTTAGAGCGGTTGTGTATTCTTTCAGCTTGCGGTGGGCTGGGTATTCCAGCAGCTTCCACTCAAGGTCGCCCCAGACATTCCACTCGCTCCATTGCCCAAATTCCATGCTCATGAATAGGGTTTTCTTGCCGGGATGGGCGAACATATAACCATATAGACAGCGGACATTGGCGAACTTTTGCCATTCGTCTCCCGGCATTTTCCCGATGATGTTGCTTTTCCCGTGAACTACTTCATCGTGGGACAGCGCCAACATGAAATTTTCGCTGTGGTTGTACCACATGCTGAAGGTTAGGTTGTTTTGGTGGAATTGGCGGAACCAAGGATCCATGCTGAAATAGTCCAGCATGTCGTGCATCCAGCCCATGTTCCATTTCAGGTTGAAGCCCAAACCGCCGACATAAGTAGGCCAAGAAACCATAGGCCAGGAGGTGGATTCTTCGGCGATCGAGAGTGTCCCAGGGAAATAACTAAACAGCAAATGATTCATTTGACGTAAGAAATCTGCCGCTTCAATATTTTCCCGTCCACCGTACTGATTCGTCACCCATTGGCCCGGATCGCGATTGTAATCTAGGTAAATCATGGAAGCGACGGCATCAACTCGGATTCCGTCGATGTGGTATTTATCGAACCAAAACAGCGCGTTTGAGACGAGATAGTTACGCACTTCAGGACGTTCGTAATCAAAAACTAAGGTGCCCCATTCTTTATGCTCACCTTTACGGGGGTCGGGGTTTTCGTAGAGATGGGATCCATCGAAGAACGCGAGTCCGTGGCCGTCCTTGGGGAAGTGGCCGGGTACCCAATCAACAATCACGCCGATCCCGTTGGCATGGCATTGATCGACAAAATACATGAAGTCCTGCGGGGTGCCGAAGCGACTGGTGCAGGCGTAGTGGCCCACAACTTGGTAGCCCCAGGATCCATCGTAGGGATGCTCGGCGATCGGCAGCATTTCGATGTGGGTGAAGCCCAGTTCTTTGACGTAGGGAATAAGTTTGGTGGCGAGTTCGCGGTAGGTGAGGAAGCGGGCACCGGGTTTTTCATCGGAAACGACGACCACGGGTTCAGGTTTGCCGTCAGGTCCGATCGCAGGCAGGGTTGAATCCCCATGCATCCAAGAGCCGAGGTGAAGTTCGTAAATAGAGATAGGTTGGTTGAGGGGTTCGCTTTGGCGGCGTTGCTCCATCCAGCGATCGTCGTTCCACTGGTACGTGCTTAGGTCGGTGACGATCGAGGCGGTTTTTGGGCGGGTTTCTTGTTGGAATCCGTAGGGATCGGATTTTTCGTAGATGTGGCCTTCGTGGTTTTTGATCTCGTACTTGTAGCGATCGTGTTCTTTTAATTCTGGGATGAAAAGTTCCCAAATTCCCGTTGATCCCCGACGCATTTGATGCTGACGACCGTCCCAATAGTTGAAGTCACCGAGAATAGATACATTCCGCGCGTTGGGTGCCCAAACTGCAAAATAAACTCCAGAAATACCATTTTGTGTCGTTAGGTGTGCGCCGAGTTTTTCATAAATGCGATGGTGGTTGCCTTCGCCGAAGAGATGTAAGTCAAATTCTGTGAGACAAGGGTCTTTGAAGGCGTAGGGATCGTAGAGGACCGTGCTGCGATCGTCTGTTGTGACGCGGAGTTGATAGTTATTGATTTCAGCGAGATCGATGAGGCATTCAAAAAAGTGGGGATTGTGAACCGAAGCCGTCATTTCAAATTCGCGGCGTGCTTCGGGAATCAGGGCTGCAACTGCGGTGGCTTTGGGTTGGTAGACGCGGAGTGCCCAGAGGTTTTTTCCATCCTGTTCGATCGGGTGCAAACCAAGGATATCGAAGGGATTGGTATGTTGATTATGAATAATCTGATCTACTTGCTCGCGGCTCACCGTAGTTGTCATGAAATTACCTGTTATTGGTCTTCGTTTAAAGCGTTTTAAAATGCTGCTTACACCGTACCAAATCTCGGTAAATCATTTTCAACTTTCTAGGGTGTTTGCTGTCTCGATGATCTAGGGATTAAAAAAATCGCCCGGATTTTGCTTACTATTTCTTCAGCTAGTGCTAAAGCATCTACGGCATCCGATCGAGGTCCATCAAAGTCTCAATCTGGATACCGTAGATCATCGGTAGTGGTCTTCCTAAAAACAATCGCCCCAAATCTGATTATCAAACCCTATCGAACATAAGCGCGGAACCGATCGTACCAACTCACATCTGCTAAGCTCACGGTCGGAAGTTTTTTACGAATATCTTCGATTTTCCAGCCCGTGAGTTTGGATAATGTTTGCGCTTCTTGGTCAAAGCGTTTTGGGAGTCCGGCACGATATTGTTTGCCTGCATCGCAATTGGTTTCATTCAAATAGGGATGCTGCATAACATAACGACCTTGGAAGTTTTCCTGGTTATTGGTTTCTTGAAACATCAGATCTTCAGGAAATTTATCGCGGGTATAGCGGACATGAAGGCGAGTGATGAATACATTGGATGCCATGGGCATGGGCCGACGACCACGCCAGAAGGATTGAGGCTTGTTATTACCGATCGGTTGCTCTAGCCAAAATACCCCGGCTTGTTTGAGTTCATCAGGATTCAATGGATCAGCCGAACACGGATCGCAATTGCCCATATTCCAGGCATATTCTAGAAAACTAACATTACGGTTTTCACGATCGTAACTAGTATCAAACATTGATTTATAGAAGCCCGTAAATTCGCCTTTGACAAACTCAGGAATGTTCACATCAGAAGGAATGCGCACAGTGCGGTAGTTCGTAACTTCGGCGCGGCCTTTGGGCGATAGGATATAAACAATCAAATCTTGGGCTTGTTGAGCATTGATCATGCCAAGACGAATAGGAAGCATAAAGCGTGGAGATTCGTAGGCCATTTGAATCGGGCGGAGTTTGGTAAATCCAGAAGTTTCAAATTTTTCTAGATTGACTTTCGCGACAAAGAACTTTAACTTTTGGCGAATGTAGGGTTTGAGTAAATCTTTTGCGCCATTGGGAATCTTGTAATTGTTCTCCTGGAGCCAGCTTTCGAGGCCGCCAGATTCCTTCGCGCTGAGAATTACGATGTCATACTCCCCTACGTTAAATTGAGCTTCAACCGTGACACCTTGCGCTTCATTACGGCTCTTTCTGGATGCCATTGGGGCAGGGGCGGCGCTAGGTCGTGCTAAATCAAAGGATTCGTATTGTCTGATCGGTTCACAGGGATTTTCATCAAAGTATTCAACGAGTCGCGGCGCACTAAAGGCATCCAAACGCTCCATAATATTTGGGTTTGCGACTTTGACTTGTTCTTTTTTTAATACCGTAGGCACTGGGACGACTATGGCAAAATCTTTTGCTTCACCTTGGTAGTCGTTGGC
>JAYUEW010000139.1:0-18832 GCA_043739045.1 Synechococcales cyanobacterium | reverse complement strand
TCCTTTGTCATTAATCACAAGATGTAATTTCAATCCGTAGAACCAGTCCACGGAGGTTCTGCCACGAGCCGCGATTGTTTCAAACACTTTATGTTGGCTAATTCGCTTGTTATGACAGACTTTTAGACTCGTTGCATCCATAAAGCGGTAGTGCCTTTATGTAAAGGATGGAGAGAATTCAAGGGGAAGTCTTCTCAGCATTTTGACTCGAATTTGATAGTTGTAGTCATGAATGGAATTCCAAATGGCTGAAATATGATTCTCTAATTTCTTGGAAAACGATAAGGTCTTTCGCACTAATCGCGAGACTCGCTGTCTGATGGTAGACAGATCGAAGCATTTGACTAGCAGTTCGACTCAGTATCGACCGTGATCAATAATTTTTGGCACAAGGGTGGGAAATCGAAAATGGTGATTTATCTCATAACAAACGTTCGATATGATACAAGTCTGGTTGAAGAATTAAAATTGGGCTTTCTGATGCGATCGGTTAAAATTCTGTTGCTTGTCTTGGCGGCGGGCTAGTGTGTGGGGCCGTTGCCTCGTATACTGGTAAAGATTTTGAAATCATTGGCCAGTTCCTTGGGTATCGACCTTCGCAGTTACGTTTATATCGATCGTCTCCAGCGCCAACACGCGGCCTATCTTGGCACTGAAGCGCAGGGTTTTTTACCATTGCCCGGTGACACATCGCTCTGGATTGAGGTGAGTCCGGGGGTTGAAATTAACCAGATGATGGATATTTCTCTCAAGGCGGCCCAAGTTAGACCGGGAGTGCAAATTATTGAGCGGCTGTATGGATTGATGGAAATTCATGCAAGCAACCAAGGCGATGTTCGGGTGGCAGGCGAGGCGATTTTGCGATATCTAGGCGTGGAGCGATCGGATTGTTTGAAGCCGCGTGTGATTTCTAGTCGAATTATTCGCAATATCACAGCTCACCATACGCAATTGATTAACCGAACTCGGCGGGGAAATATGATTCTCGCGAGTGAAACTTTGTATGTGTTAGAAATTGAACCAGCGGCCTATGCGGCCCTCGCAGCGAATGAGGCGGAAAAAGCAGCTTCGATTAATATTTTGCAAATTTCTTGTGTAGGAAGTTTTGGGCGCTTATATCTGGGTGGTCAAGAGCAGGATATTATGGCGGCGGAGAAGGGGATTTTGGATGCATTGGCAAGTGTGGCGGGGCGGCCATTCCCAGATGACATGCGGCGGGAGTAGATGATGGCCCAGTTATCTCATTTGCAAGTTTTGTCTCAGGGCGCAATCGCATGGCAGCAGTTTCGACAATCGCTGCACTTGAAACCAAATTGTTCTGTCGAGAACCAATTTATTGATCTGTCAAATTCAGATTTGTCTCGGTTGAATTTACGGGGTTTGGATCTATCCGCCGTTAATTTGCGCCGATCGGACCTAACTGATACTAAATTAGTGGCTGCAAATTTAACCAATGCTGATTTGACCAATGCTGATTTGACCAATGCACAATTGAATGAAGCAATATTGCATCGATCGAATCTTTTTAATGTAGTAGCTCACAATCTTGATGCTACGGGTGCAGATTTTAGCTTTGCAAATTTTGTTGGGGCCGAACTGCAATGTTTCATCGCGACTGGTGCAGATTTTAGCTTTGCAAATTTGATGGGGATGGAATTAGCCTTTGCGAATTTACAAGATTCCAGTTTTCATGGTGCAAAAATGGGCCGATCGTTGCTCAGTTATGCCAATCTAAGGAATGCAAACTTGGCCGAGTGTGATGCGAGTGGATCTGTTTTTTTTGAAGCAGAATTACAAGAAGCTCATTTGTATCGAACTAATTTCACAGGTGCAAAACTAGTCCGATCGCATTTGGTTCATGTCTATGGGGTGATGGCAATTTTTGATAAGGCATTGCTTTGGGGGGCAGATTTGTCTTGGTCGAATTTGATGCGATCGGCCTTTGTCGGTACGGATTTGAGTGATGCAAATCTACGGGGTGCGAACTTGAGCTATGCCGATTTTCGCAATGCCAATTTGAAGGGTACAGATTTCAGAGGTGCTAATTTAAAGGGCGCAGATTTTCGAGATGTGAAGAATTTAGATTGTGCGAATTTGAATGATGCAAACCGATCGCAAATTCGTTGGAATTAACAAGCTACCTTCCTTCACGAAAATTAGTATGTGCAGCCTTAACGTAATTGATGCTCGATCGCATAGCCCACGAGTTCGGCTCGGTTAGTTGTATGGGTTTTGCGCAATAAACTAGTGACGTGTTTTTCCACGGTTCGCGGACTCAGGTGAAGTTTCATGCCAATTTGCGAATTTGATAATCCTTGACTTAGCAATGAAACCACTTCCCGTTCCCGAGATGTTAACTCCAAGACCTCGCCAGATAGTTTAGGGAATTGTGCCAAATTCAAAGCACTGACGATCGTATTTGATGAGGTCGGCGACTGTGGGGACAACTGTCTCCCATCCATAACAATCTGAGCACGATCGAGCAAATTTCGGACGATCGCCCCTAGTTCATCCAGTTCAAATGGCTTAGCTAAATAACTATCGCAGCCTGCTTGATACCCCAAAATCCGATCGGCAGTATCATTCCGTTCCGTCAAAAAAACCACAGGCAACAACCGAGTTATCGGCTCAAGCCGGACCTGCCGCACCAGTTCATAGCCTGACATTTCCGGCATCGAAATATCCAACACCAGCAAATGGGGATGAATCCGATTTATCGCATCTAATGCCAAACGACCGTTTGCAGCGGTGGTGACGGCATAACCAAGTGCTTCCAAATAGTCGCCCACCGCCACTCGAATTCCTAAATCATCATCCGCAACCAATATCGTCAACGGCATAGAAACTGTGCCTCCCAAATAGGCTGACAGACGAAAGCTCCCCTTTAGCATAAATCCTAGTCAGGGAACGATCGGCATCTTTTTCAGGAGAAAACATTAAACATTTTCTATTCATCTCCCCTAAGCTGCTTCCAATCCCAACAATTGACGTGCATGACGGAGATCGTAGGGAAATGGGCAAGGCAAGGGAACATAGTCACGTTCCAATGGCGCACCATGACGAATCACGGCATTCACCAACGTACAAGGCTGCGCTGTTAAATTAATCGCACCATGAAGAACTCCGGGTGGAATTTGGGCCACAACGGGCGATTCTTCACTCAGCAATGTGTACTCATAACACCGATCGCGTAGCACCACCAACACCAACGCTCCCCGCACTACCAAAATCTGATCCGTCTGATGGCGATGGACAAATAGATCGTCAACGGTATTCCCTGGCACCGTCACTAGCATGGTCTCATTACTCATCTGCGGTGTATAAAATTCAGCCATGCCGCCTTTCATCGACTGAAGTGGGCGAAGTTCAATTTGTCTTGCAAGTCCCATAATGCTCAGTTAAATCCTATGTTGAGGTGGATTTCAGGAGAAATAAGGCAAGGTCTCGAACTTAGATGCCATGCTCTAACATAGCTCAATGCATAGTTCGTAACTGTATTCATAAGTACTAAACATTTTTTAAAGATTCTGTGAAAGTAGTACATGTTTTCTAGTTTTAGCGATAGTAGTTTTGTACTATTATTGCTTTATGACTACCCAGCCCCTATCCCCCAAAGAGGGGATTTACATACTAGATTCTGATCTGCCGATCGGACTCCATCTCGTTAGTCCCATGGATCTGAAGTCGTTAAACAAATTGCCACTAAATGAATCGCCTTCCAAAAACGATCGGCTCCTGGCCTGTCTCAGGATTCTAGAAACTATTGGGGTACAGAACTTACTGTAGCTGCGATCGCCGCTCGACTGAATACGCCACCATAGAGCTTAATCATAAATTTGCTTAAAACTTTCAGGTTATTCTCAAATCATACGACAGCGATTGTTCTTCAAAAGCAATCTATTAGATATCTAATACTTGTGCTGGCTGTAAAATCAAGGCCCCAACGATCGATAATTGTTCACCCTAATTCAATGGAAAAATTCTTTTAATCATGGATCTCCTCAGCCAAATCCGTCAGGACTACGATCGTTTCCCCGCTGACCAAACCTATAGTCTTTATTCTGAAGATGTATTTTTCAAAGACCCCATGAATCAATTTCGGGGTGTGAAAAAGTATCAGGACATGATCGGCTTTATTTCGCGTTTTTTTAAATCTCCCAAACTCGGCCTCCATGATATTCAACAGACAGGTCAACAAATCCGCACTGACTGGACCCTCAGTTGGACCACGCCTTTACCCTGGCAGCCCCGAATTTCCATCTCCGGCTGGAGCGAACTCAAGGTCGATGATGCTGGATTAATCTGTGAACATATTGACTACTGGAACTGCGATCGGTGGAACGTCATCCAACAACACTTCCCAAAAAAGCAAGAACCCGGATAGAGATATGTCACAATGAGAACAGTTACAAAACGTAAACATTTCAACGTCTAAAGGGTTCCGGCACATGCGTGTAATTTTGATGACAGGAAAAGGCGGCGTGGGGAAAACCTCCGTGGCTGCTGCAACGGGTCTTCGCTGTGCCGAGCTGGGCTACAAAACCCTCGTGCTAAGTACGGACCCGGCCCATTCTCTCGCCGATAGTTTTGATATCGAACTCGGTCACGAACCCAAGGAAGTCCGTCCGAATCTTTGGGGTGCAGAACTTGATGCGCTGATGGAGTTGGAAGGCAATTGGGGCGCAGTGAAACGATATATTACTCAAGTTCTGCAAGCCCGTGGTTTGGATGGTGTACAGGCGGAAGAACTGGCGATTTTGCCGGGGATGGATGAAATTTTTGGTCTGGTGCGCATGAAGCGGCACTATGACGAAGGGATTTATGATGTGTTGATTATTGACTCCGCGCCCACGGGGACGGCACTTCGGCTTTTGAGTTTGCCGGAAGTCGGTGGGTGGTATATGCGGAAGTTCTATAAGCCGTTCCAGGGAATTTCCATGGCGCTGCGTCCGTTGGTAGAGCCGATTTTTAAGCCACTTGCAGGCTTTTCTCTCCCCAACAAAGAAGTCATGGATGCGCCCTACGAGTTCTATGAACAAATTGAAGCATTGGAAAAGGTTCTGACGGATCCGACTAAAACTTCTGTGCGTTTGGTGATGAATCCTGAAAAAATGGTCCTTAAGGAATCATTGCGCGCCCATGCCTACTTGAGTTTGTACAATGTCGCGACCGATATGGTGGTTGCCAATCGGATTATTCCAGATAGCGTTCAGGATCCGTTCTTCCAGCGTTGGAAGGATAGTCAACAGAAATACCGTCAAGAAATTCACGATGATTTCCATCCGTTGCCCATTAAAGAAGTCCCATTGTATTCCGAGGAGATGTGTGGACTGGAAGCGCTCGATCGGTTGAAGGAGACGCTTTTTCATGGAACTGAAGACCCAACTCAGGTCTACTACAAAGAAACTACGTTGCGCGTGGTGCAGCGAGACAATGGATATAGTTTAGAACTGTATCTCCCTGGCATTGAAAAGAACCAGGTTGAATTGACCAAAACAGGGGATGAACTGAATGTTCGGATTGGGAATCATCGTCGAAATTTGGTTCTTCCTCAGGCTTTAGCCGCCCTTCAGCCGTCCGGTGCGAAGATGGAAGAGGATTATTTGAAGATTCAGTTTGCTTAATCTGCAATCAAGTTAAAAGCCAAATAAAAAAGCAGGATCATGATCCTGCTTTTTTATTTAGAAAAATCACCAATTCAATCCGTAATCCTAGGCATCGAACTGATTCGATCGGCGGTACTGCATATAGGCCGCAAAAAATAGTCCAGCCAAGGTAATAGGAATCAATCCAACAACGATACCCAACAAAATCGGTTCAACCATGTCCTTTTCTCCTCATGCGCTACCTGTGAAGGCGACGGTACAGATGTTTTATATATCCGACTATCTTAATCGTTTTTGAGGGCCGATCGTCCTGGAGTGGCAAAAAACTCGTGGGAGATTGGGGAACGTTCATCAATCTGCTGAAATCAATGGCTTTAGCTCTAGCGCAGAAGGTCTAAAATTTGTTACAATTTGTGTACACGACAAATAAGCAGTCGATCGTTCAAATTTATTAATCGCGAATTGCATCCCATTACGTTAAGACGTTAATCCCTTGAACGACACTCTTCCCTTACTCCCACGCATTTTTTCCAAGATCGTTTCCCTGACGATCGTGATGTTTCTTGGGATGATCGCGCTTTCACTCATGGGCATGTATGCATTTCGGCCCGTTGATCCCTACGTAGAAAAAGTCTTTGCTTTGACTGGAAACACTACGCAAGGCCAAGCCATTTTTCAGATGAACTGTGCCACTTGCCATGGGTTGTTTGCTGACGGCCTAGTTGGCCCAAGTCTAAAAGCAGTCAGCCATCGTAAATCTCAAGCGGCTCTAATTGAGCAAGTCATAAGCGGAAAGACCCCGCCAATGCCGCAGTTCCAGCCCAATCCTCAAGAGATGGCGGATTTGTTGAGCTACTTACAAAGCCTCTAGGAAAGTCAAAGTCTCCAGGAAAGTCAAAGCCTCTGGGAAAGTCTTTAGTAATCAGCCCGTAGAATGCGATTATGAATATGGTCGTTCGCGACGATCGCAGCCTATTTTTTTACTTTTAACAGTCTATGTATAGCAAGGATGATTTAAGCGTTCTGGACTTCGAGATAGAGTTGGATGATCCGCTCGATCGAATTGCACCGCTGGAAGACGAGATTATAGCGTCAAGACCAGACCCAGACGAGATGTTGGCGCTTCTTTCGTCACAACGAGCGCAAGATCGCATGACGGGTGCTCGTGCCTTTTGTGAGCTTGAAGATTCCCGTGCGATTTCCCATTTGATTAGGCTATTGAATGATGAATGCGCCTTGGTGCGGGTGAGTGTGGTCTATGCTCTCGGTCGGAATACGAGTCCTGATGCGGTGGATCCTCTGCTGTTGCGCTACAACGAAGATTGGAACGGCTATGTTCGCAAGGGAATTGTCTGGGCTTTGGGAAATCATCGCGATCGGCGTGTGATTCCGACGCTTGTTGATGCGATGCGTAGGGATATTTCGGCGGTGCGGTTGTGGGCGGCGAGTGCATTGGCTCAGTTGGCGACCTTGGGATATAAGGCGACAATCGTGGCGATTCCACCTTTGATTGAGGGATTGCGCCGGGATGGGGTGGCGGCGGTGCGGAGTAATTGTGCTTGGGCAGTGGGCGAGTTGTGTCGTGAATTGCCATCAAATGTGATTTATGCGACGGCAGTAGATGCGTTGATTGAGGCGTTTGCGGAAGATGAGGATTTGAGTGTGCGGGAAGATGCGAAGACGGCAATGCTGAAGCTGGGCGATACAAGGGGGTTACAGGTTATTGAGGAATTGGAGTTGGAAGGTTGGGGATTGTAGACTAGGGATAGGTTTACTGAATTTTGGGAGACAAGGACGATGTTTAGAAAAGCTCTATTAAGTGTTTCGTTGGTTATGATGGCAGCCCTGCCCAGTGTGGCGGCTGTTGAGACTCGCTGCGGCTGGCTTGACAATCCGACTCCGGCGAATTGGTGGCTGACTGATGCGGATGGTTCGTGGACGATTATGGCTCAAGGAGGGTATCAAGCTCAAGGTATGGATAAAATTCCTGAATTTAAGCCGAGCCAATATGTAAAAACCAATGGTTCTTATGGCTATACCTGTGCCTGTATGGATGTGACGACTAATAGTAATCTCAGTCGAATTCGTCGAATTTATAGTGTCAAGCCGTTGAAGTTAAGTCAATGTCGTCAAGATCCAAATTTGCCCGATCGGTAGAATGATCGAGCAGGTGATATCAAAAGTGGAGATCATTTGCTCGATCGTGGTGAAAATTTGTCTAGGAAGACGCTGCAATCTCCTAGACGAATCGCTTAAGAGGAAAGCAAAGGGAGCCGATCGCCCTCAGTCATAAGTGCAACAGGTGGTTTAATCACAAACTCTAAACGTTCAGTCTCGCCCACTTTGACCACAATAGTATCCCCTTCCTTACATTCGCCTTTAAGGATCTGTTTTGCAATTAAAGTATCAAGTTCCCGTTGAATGACGCGTTTGAGTGGACGTGCGCCGTAGACTGGATCGTAGCCTGCTTCTGCAATGAAATCGATCGCAGATTCCTCCATTTGTAAAGTCAATGATTTCGCTTTTAGGCGTTTGGTTAAAGACTTTAGGCGAAGTTCAACAATGCCGCGAATTTCGGTTTGGCTGAGGGCGTGGAAGATAATGGTTTCGTCAATCCGGTTTAGAAACTCTGGGCGGAAACTCGATCGCAGGGTTTCGAGAACTCGCGATCGCATTTCTTCGTATTTACTTTCATCTCCCACGACATCCAAAATGTATTGTGATCCAAGATTACTGGTCATAATAATGACCGTGTTCTTAAAGTCCACAGTGCGACCTTGGGAGTCCGTTACCCGTCCGTCATCGAGGATTTGCAGCATGACATTAAATACATCGGGATGGGCTTTCTCAATTTCATCAAACAAAATGACAGCATAGGGCCGTCGCCGAATCGCTTCTGTGAGTTGTCCGCCCTCATCAAACCCAATGTATCCGGGTGGGGCACCAATCAATCGCGATACAGATTGTTTTTCCATGTATTCCGACATATCAATCCGCACCATTGATTCTTCGGTGTCAAACAAATAGCCTGCTAAGGCTTTGGCTAGTTCTGTTTTGCCAACTCCTGTGGGACCGAGAAAGATGAATGATGCGATCGGACGGTTGGGGTCGCCGAGTCCAGCCCGCGATCGTAAAATTGAATCCGCAACAGCTTGTACGGCTTCGTTTTGGCCGATAACCCGATCGTGCAATTCATTCTCTAAATTTAAGAGTTTGTCCATTTCAGATGCGATCAGTTTAGTAATCGGAATCCCAGTCCATTTACTAATTACATCAGCAATATCATCTTCAGTCACTTGATTACGTAACAATGATTTCGTTGATGTTGGTTTGTCGGTTAAACGCTCTTCAAATGCATCTAATTTTTTCTGCAATGCTACAAGTGTACCGTACTGTATTGATGAGGCAAGCTCGAGATTAAACTCCTTTTGAGCCTTTTCCATAGCCTCACTTTCTTGTTTTATTTCTTCTTTTATTTTTTTCAGATCGTCTAGACCATTTTTCTCCATTTCCCATTGAGCATTCAGTGAACTTTGTTCTTCTTTAAAGTTTGCAAGTTCTTTTTCTAGACGTTCTAATCGATTACGAGATCCTTTGTCCTCTTCTTTTTGCAGGGATAAACGCTCCATTTCCATTTGCAAAATCTTACGATCGATTTCATCTAGTTGTTGAGGTTTAGAAGTATTCTCCATTTTCAATTTTGCCGCTGATTCATCAATCAAATCAATGGCTTTATCGGGCAGAAATCGATCGCTAATGTACCGATCGGAAAGAACGGCGGCGGCGACTAGGGCACTATCTGAAATTGTGACTCCTTCGTGGTGACTTTCATAGCGACTCCTGAGGCCACGTAGAATCGAAATAGTATCTTCTACGGTGGGTTGATCTACAAAAACTTGTTGGAATCGCCGTTCTAGAGCTGCATCTTTTTCAATATATTTGCGATATTCATTTAAAGTTGTTGCACCAATGCAGCGCAATTCACCCCGTGCCAACATTGGTTTTAATAAATTACTGGCATCCATGGCTCCCTGAGTTGCCCCAGCACCGACGACGGTATGAATTTCATCAATGAATAGAATGATCTTTCCTTGAGAATCAGAGACTTCTTTCAAAACTGCTTTTAGGCGTTCTTCAAATTCTCCACGATATTTTGCCCCTGCAATCAGTGCGCCCATATCCAATGAGAACAATTTTCTATCTTTCAGTGATTCCGGTACGTCACCATTAATAATTCGCTGAGCTAGTCCTTCGGCGATCGCAGTTTTCCCTACACCTGGTTCACCAATTAGCACCGGATTATTCTTAGTCCGACGTGACAAAATTTGAATAGTCCGACGGATTTCATCATCCCGACCAATGACTGGATCAAGTATTTTATCACGGGCGTATTGGGTCAAATCACGACCGTATTTTTCAAGGACTTCGTATTTGTTTTCGGGGGTTTGGTCGGTCACTTTTTGATTGCCTCGGATTTGATCGATCGCGGTTTTAAGTTTAGATTCGGTGATATTGGATTCGGACAGTAGTGTTTTACCAAATCTGCTGTCTTGTGCGTAACCCAATAAAATATGTTCAACCGAAATGAAGCTGTCATCGTAGTCTTTGCGGAATTTCTCGGCCCGATCGAGCAAGCTATCTGCCGATCGTCCGAAGTAGACGTTAGAACTATTGCCGGAGACTTTAGGTTGTTTGGCGATGAAGGCGGCGGTCCGATCGCGCCATTGGGAGACAGAAATATCGAGTTTTCCAAGAACATTCCCGACCAGTCCATCTTGGTCAAGCAGGGCGCTGAGAAGATGTTCGGATTCGATTTGCTGTTGTTGGGCAGCTTTGGCGATATCAGGAGTGCGGGCGATCGCCTCCCAGGCTTTTTCGGTGAATTGGTCAGGGCTGTTGGGTTGCATGATGACGATCTCCCTACTTCTGTCTGTCTTGATACCATTGTAGAGAGTCACGGGGATTTGGGACGATCGGGCGACCGAAACGTGACAATACTGGTTGCCGTAATTTATTCGGGGCTGGCTGGGATGGGCGATCGTTGTCGGAAGGATTTGCCTAAAATCACTACTCCGTAGATCTTTTCTGAACTTAATCCAATTCTGGCGATCGTCCCCATTTTTCCGGAAGTGGGTGCTATAAAAGTGAAAGTATAAAAATAGACCATTATTCTGGACGAGTGATTTTATGGACGCGATTACAATGGTGGCGACGTTGATTGCGACGAAGGCGATCGAGAAGGTCGGGGAAAAGATGGGTGAGGGTGGGTTGTCATTGGGTGGGCGACTGATGCAGAAGTTGCGTCACAAGGCTCCGAAGGCGGTGGCACGGTTGGAAGCTTCGGCTGATCCGACAATCATTGATGCGGAAATTATTGAAGAAATTCGTCAGGTGGCAGACGCAAATCCAGACGTGAAAGCAGATATTGACTCGACGGTTCAAGCAATTCAACAACAGTTTGGCGGGGTGATCAATCAGAATCAACTGGCTGAGAACATTGGGATCTTGATTCAAGGTGGAAATAACCCGATTACGATCGATAAGGTCTTTTGACTCCAGTCGTCGTCGATCGGTGCTGCGACAAAGTTAAGCATCCCGTATTTTTATCCTGAATATTTGGGAGAGACCATTTTCGTCGGGCGCGATCGGGAGATGGTGGATCTTCATGCTTTGTTGCAGCAGAACGAGCGGGTGGCGATCGCAGCGGTGGGGATGAGTGGGGTTGGGAAGACGGCGTTGGCTCGACATTATGTGATGGTGCATGGCACGGATTATCCGGGTGGGGTTTGGTGGCTGTCAGCGGGACGGATGGTGACGGATATTTTGGGGTATGTGGAACGGATGGGGATGCGATCGGAGTTGCCGACGAATTTCACGGAAGTTCAGATTGTTCAATACTATTTCGATCGTTGGCATAAAGGGCTTAGTGGGTTGAAGTTGTTGGTGTTGGATGATGTGGAGGATTATGGCGCGGTGAAGGGGTTGTTGCCGGAGCAGGGATCGTTTCAGGTGTTGATGACGACGAAGGTGAGGTTTGGGAAGTCTGTGACGTTGTTAAATTTGGATATGTTGCAACCTTCGGCGGCGCTTCAGTTATTGCGATCGCACATCGGTAATGATGAGAAGTTTGAGTTTGCGATTCCGGCGGCGAGGGAGCTTTGTGAATGGTTGGGATGTTTGCCGTTGGCGATCGAGTTGGTGGGGCGATATTTGGCGCAGACGGGGACGATCGCGGGGGTGTTGGGGCAGTTGAAGGCGAAAAGAGGGCTAGGGGCTAAGGCTATCTCGAAGGTATGGGGGGAGATGGATTATGGGTTGAATGTGCGTGATGCGATCGAACTCAGTTGGGGTTCGTTGGAGGAGGATGCGCGAAGGGTGGCGATGGTGGCGGGGGTGTTTGCGTTGGCTCCGATCGAGCTTGAGTGGTTGCAGGATTGTTTGCCTGATTTGGAAGATGTGTCGGATAGTCTTGATTTGGAATTGGTGAACCGGAGTTTGGTGGAGAAGACGGAGAAAGGCTATCGGTTGCATTCGTTGGTGCGGGAGTTTTTGCGGGAGAAGTTGGCGGCGACCGAGAATGGGGATGAGGTGCGACGATCGTTTGCTCAATTGATGACGGATAAAGCAAAGACTATTGATATGACAGGACGAACAGAAATGCTGAATGCAGTGCGATCGGCGATTCCGCATCTGGAAGCAGCAACGACCTATGTGAGGCTGTTGGAAAAAGAGGACGATCGGATCACCTCATTCACGAGATTAGCTTGGTTTTATGAAGGGCAGAGTCTCTGGCAGGAAGCAATATCTTGGAAGGTTGCCTGTCTCCAATTTGCAACGGATCACTTCGGCGATCGACATCTCTCTACCGCAGTGAGTCTGAATAATTTGGCAGCCTTGTACTATTCAATGGGTCAGTACGAACGAGCCTTGCCATTGTATGAATCAGCCTTGGAAATCCATCGATCGGAGTTAGGCGATCGTCATCCCTTTACCGCAACGAGTCTGAATAATTTGGCAAGCTTGTACTCTTCAATGGGTCAGTACGAACGAGCCTTGCCATTGTATGAATCAGCCTTGGAAATCAGGCGATCGGAGTTAGGCGATCGTCATCCCGAAACCGCAACGAGTCTGAATAATTTGGCATTATTGTACAAATCAATGGGTCAGTACGAACGAGCCTTGCCATTGTATGAATCAGCCTTGGAAATCAGTCGATCGGAGTTAGGCGATCGTCATCCCGATACCGCAACGAGTCTGAATAATTTGGCATTCTTGTACTATAGAACCAATCGCCTCCCCGAAGCTGTAACCATGCTGTCCGATGTGGTCAATATCTTTGAAGAACTTCTCGGTCCCAATCATCCTAAAACAGTTACTGTACGGACAAATCTAGAGGGAATTCAGCAGGCAATGGCCCATGGCCGGTCTTCGACCATCGAAAACCAATAGCCATCTTTTGATGTTCAATTTATTGGGTTACGATTTGCAATTAATTCAAGTTCTAATCATTCACTTGTTTTGGAAGAACGATCGTAGAATGGAAGAGTGGTTTTCTACGTTCTGTATTCAGTGGGTGCGATCGTCACTACAAACCCACCAAAATTTCCGCCTTCTGTACATCAAGTACCGATCGATTGGAAGTCCACAGGTATGCCTCCTGCCAAGTCGAAAAGGAAGAAAAAGTTGGAAGAGAGCGGATGAATTGATCAAGGGTTCTCAACACTCTTCCCGCGATACAATCACTAACAAAGGAGAAAAATATTATGTTACAAGCAGTCGAAGGAATTTATCGTAACGGGACGAGCGAACTTTTAGAAGCCCCACATAACATTCATGAAAGTCGTGTCTTGATCACCTTTCTCGCGCCCTCAACACCACAAAAGACGAACCTCATGACCTTTGGCATGTTTTCTAGACCTGAACAATCCACCCACGACGATTTCATCATTGCCCAATTCAATGGCGGATCGCACTCTACAAACCTTTTTACAAACATCGATCGCAATGGCCGCAGGGTTTGATTAAATTCAAATTACCAAAGAAGTTTTGAATGTAGTTCCAACGACATCCTCGATGATTAATATAATGCTCAACCTCCGATCGCTTTGGAATTGACTTGAGTAATTCTAAATGGGCTGTATCTGCCGATGACCTCCGGTCGGTCGTAGACCATCGCGTTTTAAGTTTTTGGTGCATACTTTGGATTGAATGTTTCCAGGTTGTGGAATCAAGGGGATCAAGAAAACCCGATCGTTCGCTTACCAATGTCAACCCAATAGCCCGCGCCCCATCTCGCCCCGCCCGCCCAATTTCCTGAACATACTCACTCAACCACAACGGTGGCTGATACTGCACCACCCAGCGGACATCGGGTTTATCCACACCCATGCCAAACGCACTGGTCGCGATCACACAACTCAGTCGATTTTCCATCCAATCTTTTTCAATGTCACGTTTTTTACTTGTGACTAATCCTGCATGATAGCTGGCTGCTCGGATGGTTTGCGATCGGAGCCATTTCGCTAGTTCTTCCGAATCATTTCGAGTTCGGACATAAACAATCCCAGACGTTTGGTTTTGAAATTGAATGAATTTCAGTAATTTTTGACGACGATCGCGGGGAGTCCAAACCCGTTGCTTTTTTAATACTAAATTCGATCGATAGGGCACCTCGACAAATTGGATTGGATTGTTGAGATTTAACGATCGGATAATACTCGCTTGTTCTACAGGATTGGCTGTGGCCGTAAATGCTGCAATATTGATGTTTGTCCCCTTTGGACGTGCTGATAACAACCGATCGCGCACCGTTCCTAACTGTTGATATACTGGACGAAACGTATCACCCCATTGGACCAAACAATGCGCTTCATCCAAAATCAAACTTGAAATCGTCAATTCAGGATTTAGTAACTTCTCCATCACGCCTTGACTCAACAGTGTTTCAGGAGATAAATACAATAGTTTTAGTCGCTGAGTTTCGATCGCATAGGCAATTTTCTTACGTTGCGATCGATCGAGTTGTGAATGCAAGAGTGCAGCGGGGACCCTTTTTGAAACTAGCGCATTTACCTGATTTTCCATCAGCGCGACCAATGGTGAAATCACAATCGTCAATCCCGGCAATACTAACCCCGGCACCTGAAAACAAATCGATTTGCCGCCACCGGTCGGCATAACAATTAGGGCATCATTCTGATCACACAGCGCTTGAATGATTGATCCCTGCGAGCCTCGAAACTCATCAAAGCCCCAAATAGACTTTAGAACTTGATGTGGGGTTTTTGTACTAGTCATAATAACAGATTGAAATAGCTGCTCTTAGAATGCCCATCAAAATCTAATTATTAAATACCGCTCAATCTAAACTTGCTAGATACCGCTCAACTAAAATAATCGCCACAATGTCATCGATCGGACGAGGAGGGGTTCGCATTCCCAGCGGCACCAGCTTCTGAAGTCCTTGGGCTGGATACATCTTCCAATAGCGATCGCGGGCTTGTTGACTGCTAAATCGTTCATCAATGGTGATAATTTGTATATTAGGCAGCGCTTCGATAATCCGCGATCGCCACTGTTTAGATCCCGTCTGATCGCCCAAAATTAAAGATTGAATACTGTGGGTTTGCATCCAACTTTGAAGCGTCGCGATCGCCGTATCCGAAGCAATCACCTCATGACGAATCGGATTCCCTTCAAGAGTCACGATCGCAATACCACATTTGTCCTTACCGGGATCAAAACCAAAATACATAATGAATAGCTAGGAGTATGAATAGCTGGGAGTGAGATTAAGGAACTCGCTTAGTTTGAAGAATGATTTGACCATTTCTAAATGCCGCCAGTTCCAAATGAATGATGGGCGTTCCCGGTGTGACGCTTTCTGCCGCGATCGCTCGGATTTCGACGGGTTCATTGAGTTCACGAACCTGGTCAAAAAACTTTAATGTCGATCGTATATCGTTAAAATCAATGCCATCATTTGCCGGATCTGGAAACCAATTTGAACTAATGGCCTTGAGGCGGGCACGGGGCAGAAGTTCATTGAATTGATCTTTTAAATCTGCTGATGAGATTCGACTCGGATCAACAGAAATAGAGGCCAACATATCTCCCGGTTGAAATAATGTTCGGTTGAGGACCACGATTGTACGAATCTTGACCTCTGTGGTTTCCCCAAAAAAATAATTCTCTCCCGCCCGAATTTGAACTAGATAATCTTTTCCATCCGAAATTCGTTCAATCAAATTATTCAATTCCTGTTCTGTTTCTTTAGACCTCACATCCAAAATCCGTTCCGGTGCTTGAATATTGGGTTGGAGTTCACGCAATGCAACGCGATTGGCTAGCTGAAGAAGCTGAGACACAGCAATCACCGATTCTTTCGGATCGGTAATTCGGACGACCCCACTCGCCAAAACCTTATTGCGGACAATACTTGGTAGATTGAGGCGGGCACTGGCGCTGTCGATACGCAACCGCTCGCTTTCCCGACGCAACACTTGAATATCTTGACCTAGTGCTACTGATTTTTGAACTAAACTTAGCCGTTCTTGATCCAAAATCTGCAACTGACGACTCCGATCGGCAATGGCGGTATCCCGAAGTTTCAGATCTCGTTCCTGGCTGACAATTTGTCGATCGCGAGAACTAATGGTTTTCTCTTGTTCATTAATATCCCGATCGCGAGCCTGAAGTTCCCGATCGCGTTGGGTAATTTGCGCTAAAACTTGGTCCCGTTGGTCAGCTAAAACAGTTTGCTCCTGCTGAAGACTTCCGATTTTGGTCGCCAACGATCGGGCTTGTTGCTCAATAAGTTGACGACGGGATTCTGTTTCTTTGAGCGCTGCCTCAACGGTGTCCCGCGCTCGTTGGACTTGGCGAGTTTTGTTCCGGGCTTGGGTGAGTTCAGTTTCAGCGACGTTCTTTTCATCAAGGCTATTTTTAATTTCTGCTTTGGCTTTGTCGAGATCTTTTTGAGTGTCGCTCAGGGACGATCGAATACTGTCAAACCTCAGCACCATTTCCCGAAAGCCCCGACTGGCTAGCAACAGCACCACCAAGGTTGAGGCCGCAATCAACACGCCTGTAATCACCGTGACTAGCACCGCCGTTTTTTTCGGGCGCATGTTGAACAGGCTGAGCCGCGCTTTCCCGACTTTTGTACCAATACGATCGCCTAGGGTCGCAATCACGCCCCCTAGAATCAATACCGCTAAAATTAAAACAATCCCACCCGTTGACATTCTCGTAAACTCCCACTCCAGAATCCCAGTGTAGACGCTAACTGCCTAAGTGGGACACGGGTTTTGGGCTATTCCTGAGCTTAGTCAGAATGGAGTTAAGTAAACTGCTGGCTTAGGGTTGAGGGATTGTGGACGGTAATTTTCTTCTTGGTTATGGAAATCATATTTTCCTGTCGCAGGTCGCCAAGCAACCGGGTTACGGTCACTCGCGTTGAACCAATGGCTTCGGCGATCGCTTGATGGGAAAGCTTGAGGTCGATCGTCACGCCCGTGGTTCCGCCTGTACCAAAGTCCCGACACAAAATCAGTAAAAAGCTAACTAACCGCGATCCCATGTCTCGATGGGCCAGGGTTTCGATCATCATTTCCGTCTGTAAAATCCGAGTAGACAGACCTTTCAGCATCCACATGGACAAGTCAGGATTTTCCTTGAGCGCTTTTTCGACTTGCTCAATGGGCACTGAAAGTAGTTCGACATTAGTAAATGCAACGGCATGATAAAACCGATCGGCCTTCTGCCCCGTAATCAACGACAAGACCCCGAAAACGCTGCCTTCCCGCAAAAGTGCCACCGTTATCTCTTCCCCTTGTTCATAAACCCGAGAAAGCCGAACAGCGCCCTTTTGAAGGAAATAAACCCGTTCTGCGGGATCTCCAGGGAAGAAAATTGTTTTGCCTCGCTCGAATGATTCGACTACTAAAGGATAGGTACTTCCGCCGATTTGACGGAACATGCCTGCGATCGATTTGTCGGGAAGCGGCTTGTCGGAAAGAGCAATCATGAGCGCGGTATCCTGGCTGGGGTTCAAGATCAGATGTTTCTTGTAGCTTAATCTTGGTATTTTAAGATTATAAAACTAACAGATTTATGTCGTCAAATGATGACTTATTCACACTTGGGAATATTAAGCTTCAAGCTTTTGTAGCTAACATAGCTACACCATCCTACCTTTTCAGAAACGTAGAAAATATAAAGCGTTTTTGAAAATATCTCGATCATAATTTTGTTTCTAGAATATATAGACTTATAATATCAATTCAGTTAAAGGGTCGATTTCGGTAGTATTGTACCGATTTTTGGTACATATGTCACATCCACTCGATCGGACTGCCCATGCCCTATTCCCCCTGTAACCATCTTTGAGTATTCTCAGTAAGGCTCTTTTGAGTAATTCCTTACCGCCCCATCGAGAATGTTATGTTAAATCTTTCTGGAAAAAATGCCTTAGTCACGGGTATTGCCAATGATAAATCGATCGCCTGGGGGATTGCACAGCAGCTCCATGCGGCGGGTGCCAACATCGGCGTGACTTACTTGCCTGACGAGACGGGCAAAATGGAACGTAAGGTGCGGGACTTGACGGCATCGTTGAATCCCAGTTTGTTTGTGCCTTGTAATGTGCAGAGTGATGAGCAGGTTCAGGAGACGTTTAAAGCGGTTGGTGAGAAGTGGGGCAAGTTGGATATTTTGGTCCACTGTTTGGCGTTTGCAAACCGGGATGATCTTAAAGGTGACTTTAGTGCCACGTCCCGATCGGGCTTTGCCTTGGCGATGGATGTGAGTGCATACTCGTTGATTACGATGGCAGGCGCGGCTAAACCCCTATTTACGGATGGCGGTAGCATTATCACTCTGACCTATCTTGGTGGGGTAAAGGTGATCCCGAATTACAACGTCATGGGTATTGCAAAAGCGGCATTGGAAATGAATGTTCGTTATTTGGCTCATGAGATGGGTCCAAATGGCGTACGGGTGAATGCGATTTCGGCGGGTCCAATTCGTACTTTGGCCTCCTCAGCGGTTGGCGGTATTCTTGATATGTTGCATCACGTTGAAGATTCCGCTCCTTTGCGCCGATCGGTAAGCCAGAAGGAAGTGGGCAATACGGCGGCATTCTTGGCAAGTGATTTGTCTAGTGGGATGACGGGGCAGGTGCTTTATGTGGATGCAGGGTACGAGATTATGGGAATGACGGATAC
>JAYUEW010000138.1:0-2739 GCA_043739045.1 Synechococcales cyanobacterium | reverse complement strand
CACCTAGTCCGGCGGGTCCATTATGAGAAATTAGAATTCGTCTAGTGCAAGTGGTGCTTTCGATCGATTCGACAATTTTTGCAACGGATTCAGTGATGTTATGAATGCCGTAACGATCGCGATAAAAGCGTCTATTACTCCATTCAGGTCCGCCGGAGCTAAACGGTCGCCCGCCCACAATCGACAGATCTAACTCAGGAAAATCTAGCTTACCGTAGCCAACATGGGTCTCGCCTAGAAGGTCAAGCTGCTGTTGAAGCCGATCTTCTAGCGTTCGATCGTAGGGACAATTTTCTTGGCCTTTGCGAGTAGAACTGTACCAAGCATCGTGGTTGCCGAGAATTATGGCTTTGGGAATATCAACAGCCGCAACGTGACGCACAATATTTACTGATTCATTGCCGAAGTCTCCGACAAATAAAACCAGATCTACATTCAGCGCATGGAGAGCATCCCGATCGTTTTCGTCCCATTGATCGTGAACATCTCCAACGATCGCAATCTTTAGATCAGGTTGATTAAGCTCAAATTGATTAAGCTCAGCTTTCGCCCGGTTGTTTTCTGCTTCAAACATCATTCAGCCAGGTGGATCGCCATGCGACTTGGGCTTCAGCAACCGATCGTTTTCGTTGATATTTTCGATATTCTCGGGTGAGAGATTGCAGTTCTAGAGTGTGTTCCCGTAGACTTCGCCGCCAACGCATCAACAGCGGATCTTGAAATTCAACTTCAGCAAGACGAATTTGCAACGCCGTCACATGGGTCAAGGTCGGAATTCGCTGCATCGATGATCGTTGTTTTCGATCGGCGGCAGGATTTCTCGATGAATTGGGATTGCCCGGTGAATCGGTTGACGGTCGTTCTTTGGATTCACCCGGAGAATCGTCGTTATTATCAGACGTTTTGTCAGAGCTGTTATCAGAATTGTCTAACTTTGATTCAACTCGTCCCAGTTCTACCAACATCTGGATCACATGAGGGATTTTGGTTGCGCCATCGCCATCGGCTCGGGATGCGGCTTCTAGGGCACGATCGGGCACTTTCATTGGAATTAGTTGAGCATTTTGCAAGGCTTGATTGATTTGGTAGGCCGCTTGACAAAGTTTGTCCTGAATGGCGCGTTCGATCCCATCTTGCCAAGACAAAACGCGATCGACTGGAGTTTTAGGTTCTTTAGCCGTGATGGCAGCCGCGACTTGGGCCAGAATGGCTTGCAGTTCACGGGCATCTGTTTCGGTCATGGTGCGCCGATCGCTCGGTTCCGGGTCGGATTCACCATCTGACTCATCCACTTCGTCAGAATCCTCGTGTTCATCAGACTCATCGTCAATTTCATCGTCGTCATCTTCAAAAAATTCGCCGATCGCCTCCACCCGCGAAATAGAAAATCCTGCCGAAAACTCTGATAATGCAGTTGGGTCTAGGTCCATGGTGAAAGTCTGCCCGTCTGATTCGTCATCATCTGCCATAAATCTGTCAGGGGTCATGGAAAAAAAGCTAGGCGCTTGAAGGGGTGGGGGCGGGGGATCGGTTAAGAGGGTTATGAGAACAGAACCGATATCCTTAGCGATCGTTTTGATCTGCTTTTGGAGGTCATAGCGCTGAGTCATGGAGAGTTTGACAAATTCTTCGGGGTAGCCTTCGGTGCAAATGTGGTAGCAGGCCAGCAGCATCTGTTGCCGTAAAACCCTTTGCAAAACGTTGAGATAGCTATCATAGGTTAGGTCGAGCTTCGCCTTCAGTTCGTCGGTTTGACGATCGAGGGAGGCGAGTTTTTGGGTCAGTTGCTCAACCAATCCGGTCATGGGAACGTCCACGAAACTGTCTAATTCATCACTCATTAGAATATCCCGTTCTTGCGCCATCCCTGACATGCGGATAACCAACGCTTCGGAAATTCTGGCGTAGCTCCCCAATGAAGATGTAAGTAAGATGCCTGAAAACTGTCCCGTCCCCAACCTTCTGAAATAGGAGCCTCGCTTTTTGATTGCTCTAAACGTTTGAGGTGGTAGATCGGCATGATGGGAGAGGTGGTGATTTCCGATCGGTGAAACTCGTGGCCCGTGAGCCGATCGCCAATTCGTAGCATCGGGGTGTTGACGTTAGCAATCGCATTACGGTAGCCCAGGGTAAGGGATTTGCCCATGATGGCTTGGGTTGGCAACGCGCCCACCATGGGATAGTCTTGGCCCTGAAAATCTCGGATACTGTTGCAGAGATACATCAGGCCACCACATTCCGCATAGGTCGGCAGTTCAGCCGCGATCCCATGGCGCACCGATCGGGTAGCTTGCACGTTATCGGCAAGTTGCTCGGCAAACATTTCAGGAAATCCTCCCCCCAAGTAAAGCCCTTGCACCCCGTCTGGTAACTGATTATCCCTTAAGGGACTCCACTCGACGAGTTCGGCTCCGAGGGTTTGTAAGAGTTCTAAATTGTCAGCGTAGTAAAAATTAAAGGCTGCATCGCGAGCAACCGCAATCCGAACGGGCGTGGTCAGTGGGGTTACCTCTCGATTGAGCTTAACCCCAGATGTAGGTGTCGTTGCCAATAGCGGCAGCAAGCGATCCCAATCAAAACATCGCAGTCCCAATTCAGCCAAGTGATCGAAGGCCTGATTAAGCTCTGGCAACTCGTCCGTGGGAACTAAGCCGAGGTGACGATCGGGCAATTTAATTTCATCTTTTCGATATAACACGCCAAAAATCGGAATATTCAGGGGTTCGATCGCAGCTTTGA
>JAYUEW010000137.1:0-4962 GCA_043739045.1 Synechococcales cyanobacterium | reverse complement strand
GAACAAACTAATATTCCAATTTGGACTCATCGATTGAAGGAACAAAATCATTGCGCCGGGACGTTCGGGAAATTCAAACCGATAGAGTAATTCATTCTTTGCCAAGGGCGATCGTCCACCCACCATATATCGCAAATGTAACTTAGCAAACTCATCATCGGTTAGGTCGATCGCTTTAAACCCACCGTCTTCTATGGCTTCACGAATGACAACTGCATCCTGACGACTCGAAATTTGGACTCCGACAAAAACATGCGCTTCTGATTCACCCGCAACTCGGTAATTGAATTCCGTAATATTTCGTTTGCCCAAACATTGACAAAACCGTCGAAAACTACCGCGTTCTTCTGGTACCGTTACGGCAAAAATGGCTTCTCGACGTTCTCCCAGTTCAGCCCGTTCTGCCACAAACCGCAACCGATCGAAGTTCATATTCGCTCCGCACGCGATCGCAATCAAGTTCTGCCCGGTAATTCCGGTTTGCTCAACGTAGGCTTTAGCTCCGGCAATTGCCAAAGCACCCGCAGGTTCAAGAATCGATCGCGTATCTTCAAAGACATCTTTAATCGCCGCACAAATCGCATCCGTATCCGCCAGAATAATGTCATCCACATATTCCTGACAAAGCCGAAAGGTTTCCACGCCCACTTCTTTAACCGCCACTCCATCCGCGAATAAACCCACTTGATTCAGTTTCACGCGATGCCCAGCTTTTAACGATTGTTGCATAGCATTGGAATCAACAGGTTCCACGCCAATGATTTTGATTTCAGGCCGCAAGCGTTTGATATATGCCGCAACGCCAGAAATAAGACCACCACCGCCGATCGCAATAAAAATCGCATGAATAGGTTGCCGCGATTGACGCAGTATTTCCATCCCGATTGTCCCTTGCCCCGCAATCACATCCGGATCATCAAACGGATGAATAAACGTCAAGCCTTTTTCAATTTCCAATTCCTTCGCATAGGCACAAGCATCATCATAGGAATCGCCATGCAATATAACGTTTGCACCCCGCGCCATCACGGCATCCACTTTCATTTGCGGAGTGGTAATGGGCATAACGATCGTTGCGGTCGTCCCCAATCGCTGCGCACCCAACGCCACCCCCTGGGCATGGTTTCCAGCTGAGGCAGCAATGACACCCTTTGCGAGTTGTTCATCATTCAATTGCGCCATTTTGTTGTAGGCACCGCGCAATTTAAACGAAAACACCGATTGCATATCTTCGCGTTTCAAAAACAGCGTATTATTCAGACGCTTGGATAGATTGGGCGCAACGTCAAGCGGAGTTTCTTGGGCCACGTCATACACACGAGCCGTCAAAATTCGTTCTAAATAATCTGTGACCATGCGGAGATGTGGCGTAGGACAGTTCTACTTTACCGCCCCAAGGTTAGAGCCTGTCAAAACGGGACTCGAGTATTTTTGAAAAATTTAAACTCCTCAGACCGATGCATCTAGATAAGCTAAAACTCAAATGTCATCCGTACTGCCCATTGCCATACAGACGCGGCCACTTGATTGTCGGGATTGATCACATATAAAATCGACGGACTGAAATTAATCCGATCGTTCAACAACAAGCCAAAATAGGCCTCGATATTCGTCTGGGTCGCATTGCCCAGCGAACTCGTAATAAAAGGCTGACCGATCGCCAGTCCTGCCTTAGATCCCGGAATTACAAAATTTCGCATAATCCCACCGATCGCCCAAGTCATGGGTGTCGCATCAAACTTGCTTCCCAAGGCTGAATTTAAACCCGAATACTGAGCAATACCCAACCGCGCAAACGCACCCACTTGACGACTAGAAGCCCATTCCCCACTTAAACCCAACGCGTTCACTTGACTCCCATTCACCGTGGCATTGGTAAACTGTGCCCGCACCGTTATGGGCCGTGTTGGCAATCGATATTCACCCTCGATCGTCGCTTGATACTGATCCCGAAAGAGTCCAATTTGCGGATCACTGGACCCAGATCCCACAAACAATCCACGCAAACTCAACTCCTTACGCATGGCCCACTCCGCCACCACTCCAGCGCCGCCAGCGCGATCGATCGGATTTTGCACCACTAAGGGATTATTCATAAAAAAACTAGACGCAAAGTTACGACCAGAATTATTCGCGAAGGTATTGCGATCGATGAAGTCACTCGGCGGAATCACGCTGCCTACCGTTAACTTCACGGTCTTTGAGACTGGAAAACTGTAATAGAGCTTGCGGATTCGGACACTCGATGACACACCTACCGCATCAAGACCGCCGCCATCTGCGAGCAACCCAAGCGTGGATAACCTATTGCCCTGACGCTGCTGATTTAGGCCCACTGCATCCAAGCCACCATTTCCCGCTTCAAACTGTGTCACCAGAAGATCTGTTCCTCTGAAACTCGTGTCAAAGTTCAGTCGAACTCTAGAGACAATACTGGTTTTGGAATTACTGCTACCTCTGGTCAAAATTTGGTCGCTGGTTCCGCTAAATTTCGTAGTGGTGGAGAACTGTTGATTGTTCAGTAGTGACTCGGTCTTCTCGAACGTGGTCATTCGCGATTGCAGATCAGACAATGCCTCTTCGTAAAGACCTTGCAATTTACGGAGAATCTTAACATCGTCTTCCGTCGCGATCGGAGCCACCTGCTCCATCACTAGACTAATCACCCGTGCAAATTCAAACCGAGTTAACGGCTGATTTCCCCGAAAGGGCTTACTGCCATTCATCAAGCCATAGCGCTCAATCAATGTCTTCACCGCCTGATAGGCCCAGTCCGTTGGCTGTACATCGGTCAATTCCGAGACGCTAGTGATGGTTTCAGCAAATTCTGAGTTAAGTTCTGCGGCTGTTGCCCCTGGTCCAAACGCGGATCCTACTGTTAATAGGCCGATCGTCAATCCTCCGATCGTCCGGCGCACTGATTTGACCATAATTTCCTCACCAACCCCACACACTCCTTCCAAATTACCCCAATTCTTCCTAACTAAAAAAATGAGTTAGGGCAACTTGGAATTTACTTGGGCTTTAATCGCACTGCCATCAGCAATGCAGGGGTCCCCAACAGAATTCCCATGGGCAACCAACGACTCCAAGATTCTCCTTTTCGCACGGCCACGATCGCGGCTAGAACTCCCGCAGAGGTATGGATAAATCCAAGAATCGTGAGCACTTGAACGATCGATAAAACGGGGAAATCATGAATCATAGAATCCATAAAAATCAAACCGGACGGGTTGGGCTAAAATTACTGCACTTCTAGTTTGTAAGCGAAAATCTCATCTCCCACAATCCCCAAATTCGACACCCCAAAATTAGTCCTGTGACCTACCCGTTATTTGACAGCGCTGCCGACACTCATCCTGAACAGGGAAAATTATTCAGTGCGAAAGATTTAGCCGGAACCTATCACGTCCATCAGCCTCAACAGCACAGGACGATTGATCAAGATGCGATCGGTCTCAACCAATGGAAACAGCGCGTCTTAGCCTATCAACAAACGCATCATCAACAAGCCACCCTCAGCACTCAAGGCTCGCTATTTGCTTTACCTAACGCATCTCCGTCGGGGATGTCCGAAAAACTGGTTGTGGACCCATTTCAATTGCCTAGGCAAAACACTCAGTTCTGGCGCTGGAATACTCAGGATGCGGGAGTCTCGGCCTTATATTTTGTAATTGACTATGATTGTTCGTTAGTGTTGTATGTCGGCGAAACTATCAAATCCGAATCTCGCTGGAAAGGCGTTCACGATTGCAAGCGCTATCTTTTGCATTATCAACAGGCCCACTACAATCTAGATCTCACCACCCAACTCGGCATCGCGTTTTGGAAAGATGCGCCGACCAATACCCGATCGCGACAACGCCTAGAATCTGAGCTGATCTACCAGTGGCGATCGCCCTTCAACAAAGAAAATTGGACCTTCTGGGGAACACCATTTGTTCAGGCGGGATAAAAAAATCAAAACAAAATGCGATCGAACCTTACGCAGATCCGATCGCATCCTTTTTTAATTTAAGCTTTAATCAAATTACGGACAAGGTGCGACATTTTTGCCAGCGTTAACAAACCCTTCAGAGACCCAGCCTTCAGCAGGCTTAGAAATCTTAATCCAAGTCCGGCCATCATCCGTATTTTTAGATTCAGGCGGTGTTACAAGCGTAATTTTCTGATTTTGAGCCACACCTGCAACAGCTTCATTAGAGCCACCCGGTCCCTTACGAATCGCGAGACCCATTGGTTGAGTAACAAGGCGACAGGAAGACAGATTTGGCTTAGGAGTCACAGGAACGACAGCACCAGGGCACATCTTCAAGTTAGCCGTTTGCACGAACCCTTTGCTTGGAGTGCTGACCAAAATCAGGTTGTCTCTAGCCGTTTCTTCTGCCAGCGTCACCTTATCGCCCGATTTTAACGATGACAACAGAACACTACTGCTATCCCGATCTCTATAAAGTCCTGTAGACTGCTTAGCCGCACGGCATTGGCCCGTCAACTTAGCCGCATCCGCTGCACTCGCGGGCGACGAGGTACCGATAACCATTGCTCCAAGAGACAACAGTAAAACTCCCCAACCACAGTTTTTTGTCATAAATGATTCCCAAAACCTTTATTACATCAAGACACGTCAACGATGAGAATTATGCCACGGAACGATCGTAGCGCTCAAAGGATGCAACAAAACCATAGCAACCAAGCCCATGCAGTTGCGCCAAACTGAACGGCTATTCGGTCGGAAGGGCAAACTCAATCACTGAACGCTTAATCTTGACATCGTACCGATCGAAGAAATCATGGCCCAATAGCCCAATATCTGAATTCGGAGCCACCGTCACCGTCAGTTTCCGGGCAGGCATTCCACCTGTTGTCACGGATCCAATATTAGCCGTCAGAAACCGTACACGAGATCCATCCGCAATGATCATCTGACGAGCACCCGTGGGTTTTAAGCCCAGAGCGATC
>JAYUEW010000136.1:0-13133 GCA_043739045.1 Synechococcales cyanobacterium | reverse complement strand
TCAAAGCTTTTTTGACGTTTTTAGCCCGATCGACAAATTTGTGTTTTCTCACTAGGCTTATGGATAATATCGAGGAATTCTGAGCTTAATCCGATCGGTGTACGGGGTTCTGTGGAAGCTTTAGAAAAACTTATTGTAAGGATTGACATTTTTGCCAATTGATTATCTTAATCGCCATAATTATTCAACTGAGCCTAATTGAGGCGTGGTTTAAGTAGTGAATTTGTTCTATTTCCATATAACGCGTTACTCTATATGCAATCAATTCTACTAAGTCTATGAATCGTTTACTTCTCAATCTATTGGCCCTTCCAACCTTAGTTGGCTCTTCACTCTGCTGGCTGACCGCTATGCCTGCCCAAAGTGTCGAGCAGACCAGTATTGACCAAAATGTCGCAGTTCCCGACAGAAACGCTACTGAAGCTCAAGTCTGTGTGATGTCACGCCATAGCCGATTCAACTTGGTGTGTGAAAAAGTGAGCACATTGAAAAATGCCCCAAAAGTGAAGCCTGTTGATTACGCTACAGACCATCTCACCTCTCCGGCTGAATTTAATTTTTCGGAGGAAGAGAGCAATGCCTCGATCGCCTTGTTTGGTTGCGATTGTCCGCTGTGCATTAACTCCCTTCGGACCCTTCGGACTATGCCTCAAAGTGTCAGTTAAGAGTGAGCTAGCTGACGAGATATCCCGTTATGCAGAGTTTCTGCTTACGCAGGCGATTGAGGGCTTCCCGTTCCACTTGTCGGACACGTTCTCGGCTGAGTCCCAGTTCTTCCCCGATCGCCGCCAACGTCATACTCTGGCCAGATGCAAGGCCGAATCGGAGATTGAGAATGTGTTGTTGTTGGTCAGTTAGATGAACCATCAGCCCTTGAATATCTTGTTTGAGGGAGTTAGTGCTAGTGAACTCTTCAGGTGACAATCCAGGGTCTTCTAGCAGATCGCCTAAATGTGTATCTGAATTTTCACCCAATTTCATGTCCAACGAAATGGGCAAACGGTTGTGTTGTAGATATTCACGAACCTGATCGGCAGAAAGATCTAGGGCAACGGAGAGTTCCATGGTAGTGGCGGCTCGTCCAAGCTCTTGGCTAAGTTCGCGTTGCGCTTTTTTGAGCTTGTTGAGCTTTTCGGTAACATGAATCGGCAATCGAATCGATCGGCTTTGGGTTGCTATTGCCCGTGTAATTGCTTGGCGGATCCACCAGTAGGCATAGGTACTAAATCGATAGCCCTTGCTAGGATCAAATTTTTCGACTCCCCGCTGCATTCCAATAGTGCCCTCTTGAATCAGATCCATCAGATCGACGTTGCGTTTTTGATATTTTTTAGCCACAGAAACGACCAGCCTTAAGTTCGCCTCGATCATTCGCTTGGTGGCTCGTTCTCCGTGCTGAATCAGATGTTTAAGTTGGGCTTCAGATAGGTTAGCCGCGCTGGCCCATTCCACTCGACTGACTGGCCGTCCAAGATGCGCTTCGAGACTCGATCGAACTTGGCGTAGCTCGGTTAATCTAACAACTTGTTTACCATAGATTATTTCCTCTTCCTGAGTTAGCAAGGGCACACGGCCAATCTCTCTCAAATAAGCTCTGACTGTATCGATCGGGGGCGCAACAACCTTTTCCATAACTCTGACACCATATCATCTAGCTATATTTACAAAGACTACTGGAGAAGTTCCTGATGAAATTGCATTCGGGGAGACAATAGTATACAAAAAATATAGAAAATACTTATAAAGCGACGAATTGTGAAGCAATGAAGTGTGGAGTGATTGGCATACTTGATAAGACAAAACCGACCTTGAGAACCAAGATCGGAGTCTAAATTTTGGGTTTTTGATTCTCTACCATTTGAGCAAATTGAATTGCTCCATATCCACCGTGTCACGGTTGCGATAAATTGCTAAAACAATCGCCAACCCCACAGCAGCCTCTGCTGCCGCAATGGCAATAATGAAAGTAGTAAAAACCTGCCCTTTGATCTCCTTTGGATCGACATAGTTTGAAAATGCCATCAAATTCAGATTGACTGCATTAAGCATCAACTCAATAGACATCAACACTCGAACTGCATTTCGGCTTGTCACCAGCCCAAATACACCAATACAGAACAGTGCAGCGGCAATGAGAAGAAAATACTGAAGTTGCATATAAATCCTTAAATCCTGGTTAATCCCTACTTATCACTCGATACCATTTCCCTTGGTCTCTCAGGTAGCATCAAAGCTTCATCTTCGCCGGATGACGACAGATTTTCTGGAACAAATTCGCGCCGAGCCAGGACGATCGCACCCACCAACGCAATTAACAGCAATACCGACACTAGTTCAAAGGGCAGCAGGAAGTCCGTAAAAAAGTGAATCCCGATCGTCACAATACTGCCATCGCCCACAGGAGTCTCAGATGAAATCGCCCAAGGGGTCGAAACTACCATCGTTCCCAGTAGCGCAAACAAGCCCAAACACACTAGCGCTGTTGCCACTTGACGAACACCAGCACCCTTCACAACCGCATATTCTTCCTGTTTGTTCACCAGCATGATAGCAAACAGAATTAGAACATTAATCGCCCCGACATAAACCAAAACCTGCGCCGCTGCCACAAAATCAGCATTTAGCAGGAAATATAATCCTGCCATGCTAATAAATGACCCGCCCAACAAAAAAGCAGAATAAACTACGTTTTTCAGCAACACCACACCCAATGCTGAGATCAGCACCGCCGCCGCCAATATCCCAAACGAAACTATTTGTACGCCTTCTGCCAAATTCACCGATCGCCCTCCATTTCTTACAAACTTAACTCTAAACCTGATTTCAATTAGCCCTCAGCGATCGCAGGAAGCTTTGCTTGAGCCGCTTGAGTCTCCGCTACTATTTCCTGGGGAGTTTTGCCAGCTCTTCTCGATCCGGCTGGTAGATCATGAGGATTCATCACACCCTTTGGTAGATAAGCAAACTCACGCATTGGAGTCACCATTGGATCATCCGTCACCTTGTAAGGCAATCGACCTAAGGCTACATTGTCGTAATTGAGTTCGTGACGTTCATAGACTGCTAACTCATATTCTTCGGTCATGGACAGACAGTTGGTTGGGCAATACTCAACGCAGTTTCCACAGAAAATACAGACTCCAAAATCAATGCTGTAATGCTTTAACTCTTTCTTTTTCGTTACTTTATTAAACTCCCAATCCACAACGGGTAGATTAATCGGGCAAACCCGAACACAAACTTCACAGGAAATACACTTGTCAAATTCGTAGTGAATTCGTCCCCGAAATCGTTCCGATGGAATCAGCTTTTCATAAGGATATTGAACCGTCACGGGGCGGCGACGCATGTGGTCAAAGGTGACGGACAATCCTTGGCCAATATACTTGGCGGACTGAACAACGTCCTTGGTGTAGTCTCCAACTTGCTTCAGAAATTTCAACATGATAAGTGGCTCTCTAAAATTTACGATCGCACTGGAAATATCTCAACCGACAATCTGCAAACTGGCATCCCCATTCAAACGAGTAGACCGTTCAAACGGGTAAACCTATCCACCAAAGAATGCTGGAAACGTCAGCTTCAAGCCCGCTGTCGCCAATAAGTTGGCTAGCGCCACCGGAAGCAGAAACTTCCAGCCGAGATTTAGCAGTTGGTCAATGCGAACCCGAGGGATCGTCCATCGAATCAACACAATGAAAAATACCAGCGCATAGGTTTTCAACAGCGTCATCACAATGCCAATAGCGCCCGTCACCACCTGCAACCAAGGAGTCGCATCACTAATATTAAATGTACTTGAAATCAACCCGACTGGAATCGGGGCTTCCCATCCGCCCAGATAAAGAATCGAGACTAACAGAGCGGACAGGGTTAAGTTGACATAAGAACCCAGATAAAAAAGCGCAAACTTCATTCCGGAGTACTCAGTCTGATACCCCGCTACGAGTTCTTCTTCTGCTTCCGGCAAGTCAAATGGAGTCCGTTCACATTCAGCTAAGGCTGCAATGAAGAAAATTACAAATCCGATCGGTTGTCGCCAAATGTTCCATCCCAGCAACCCATAGCCGGATTGGTGCTGAACAATGTCAACAGTGCTGAGGGAATTCGACATCATAGCGATCGCCATCACCGCTAAAGCCAGCGGAATTTCGTAGGCCAAAGATTGGGCAGTCGCCCGAAGTCCGCCCAGAAGAGAATACTTATTATTCGAGGCATAACCAGACATCAACAGTCCGATCGGGACCACACTGGACAGCGCAATCCATAGAAAAACACCCATCCCCACATCGCTAATCAGCAAATTCTCGCCGAAGGGCACAATCAAAAAGGATAGGAAAACCGGGATCACCACGATCATCGGACCGAAGGTGAACAGCCATTTATCGGCCTTTGCCGGAATAATATCTTCCTTGAAGACCAGCTTCAATCCATCCGCCAACGGGGCTAAGATTCCGAGTGGCCCAATATACTCAGGACCAATACGCTGCTGGGCGGCAGCCGAAACCTTTCGCTCCATCCAGACTGCAATCAGAACGGCAACCGTCGAACCCACCAGCACAATCAACATGGGCAGTGGCATCCAAATCGCCTTGGCAGCCCCGGCAGGGAGACCAAACCCCTGCAAAGATTCGATAAAAGTTCCTTGTAAATCAATTCCTGGATTCATCGTGACTCACTCGCGACTTCTTACTCTAGCGACTCGAATCCATGACTCGAATAACCCACGTCAACTTCACTAGTATATCTTTCTCTTGGAGCCTGTAATCATTTCAATGCAGGTAGATGCAAAGATTTTCACCTTACATAAGAATTACTTAACCTCAATGGTTGGTACATGGCCGCCCCAACATCTAAAGGATACAGACAGCATAGAAATAAACTGATCCATAAAATAAACCCCCGGAATTTCTTCTGAGGGCTAGAGTTCCTGAAAATCGTCACCCTTCCACTATCGCAAATGATCTTTTTCTCGTGAAGAGGGGTCACACCCACTAACGTCGTTCTTCCTCACAATAATGCTTCTTTAGGAACAGAGTGGATTACTGATGTAGCTAGCGATCGTCCATCGCAACATAATCGATTCCATGAAGTCCCGTATAGATCTGTGTTGGCCTGAAAATACGATTTTCGCCCAACTGCTCTTTCCAATGAGCCAGCCAGCCAGCAGTTCGTGAAATGGCAAAGACGGGCGTGTAGAGATCCGTCGGGATGCCAAGCTTACGATAGACCAAGCCAGAATAAAAATCTACGTTGGGATAGATCCCCTTATAGCTCATCTTTTCACTCACGACCTTTTCTAGTTCGACCGCTATATCATAATAACGGTCTTGCCCTAGCCGATCGAAGAGCCGTTCAGCTAGATTTTGTAAGATAGTGGCACGTGGGTCCTTAACTTTATAGACCCGATGGCCAAAGCCCGTAATTTTCTTCTTATTAGCAACGCAATTCTCAACAAAGGGCCGCACATTTTCAACCGTTCCTATTGCTTCCAGCATCCCCACCACATCTTCCGCCGCTCCACCATGGAGCGGTCCAGCCAAAGTTCCCACGGCTGATGCAATCACCGCATAAGGGTCAGTCAGCGTTGAAGCCGTTACCATAGCCGAAAATGTAGATGCATTGATCGTATGCTCGGCGTGAAGCGTCAGACACACGTCAAAAATATTAGCTAAGAATGGATCTGGTTCACGCTCATTGAGCATGTATAAAAAGTTTGCTGCATAACTAAGATCATCCCGAGGCTGTACTGGATCGTTACCATTTCGCATGAGCTGAAAGGCGGCAACCATAGTTGGAACCTTGGCTAAGAGACGCACTACAGCCTCACGGACGTAGGCCGGATCGCTAATTTCTCGCCGAGAGTAGAATAGTCCTAAAGCAGCGGCACAGGCTTGCAATGCATCCATTGGATGGCCGCTCTCAGGAAAGCACTTCATCATGTCTCGCACCCGATATTTTAGTCGGCGATGACCTTGAATTTCCTGCTGAAATTCTTGGAGTTCCTGACGACTAGGCAATTCTCCCCAAATCAAAAGATAGGCAGTCTCTAGGAAAGTACTTTCACTCGCGAGATGCTCAATAGCAATGCCTCGATATTCTAGAAGCCCCTTTTGCCCATCCACAAAGCTGATGCTGGATTGGGTTGCTGGAACTCCTTCAAGACCTGCATGATATTCGTAGACTGCCATAGGAAATAGTGTTTCTAACTTGAATAAGAATGCTTAATTTGATTTTGAGACTAATTCTGATAATAGTATCGAACTCTGTCTCTCCTTCGACATAATCCCATGGAGAATAGGGGTGGAATGTGGTCCTCATCACAAATTCTGCTCAAGACTCCACATTACATATTGCTGTTTTTCTTGAAAGGTAGTAGCATGTAGTTACGAAAGGTTGATTAATTTATCTCTTCACCTAACCTACCTCAACACAAGCATATTGAAGTGAGTCTCGTTCCTCAACAGCATGCTTTCTTAGCCGTAGGTTCAGTGCTTCAAAGCATTCAGCACTGTCTTCTGACTTTTGACTCGTATCAATTTTGTGATTTGCTGTTGTCTAACCACGAAGGTGAGCGCAAGGTCATCTGCTAATTGATGTTAAGAGTCTTACCCGTAAATTTAAGGAGTTATATGTCCCAGAGACATTCTCAGCAGCGTAGTCGTCAATACAGTCGTAATCAAGTGGAAGGTAATGCGTCTTCAGAAATGCGTTCAAGTAAAAGTTGGAATACAGGCCGTCGCTCCTACGATGATACCTACACGCCTCACACTTATCTCACTCGTTTAATTGAAGAAGATGCGCCCTTGTACAGCAACAGCCATTTGGTATTGATGTATGGTCCATTTCAGGCTGAAATGCCTTCCGATTCAGGTGAAGGTGTTGCAACTTGGTTACGCAAGTGTATAAGTTTGCACGGTGCACCGAGTCTAGTTCGATTCGATCAGCGTCAACGAGCGCAGGTCTTCCGTCGTGATCAATTTAAACCTTGGTTTGATGGTTTGATGAAAGCATCCTAGTCCTTCAGAGATCACCCAATAACATTTAAAAATCTAGCTTATCCGATGGATGAGCTGGATTTTTGATCAAACTGATTTAGCAAACGATCGGTGAATCATAGCGAATACCTGCATTTTTTAACCGATTAAGTGCTTCACTCATACGATTGTGATCTGCGATTAGACTAATTCGGACATACCCTTCACCGCCTGCACCAAACGCATTTCCAGGCGTGACGACAATACCAGTCTTCTGCAAAACAGATAATGCAAAGGTGGTGGAATCCATTCCAACTGAACAAGGAATCCACAGATACATCGTTGCTTTTGGTTTGGGAATGGTCCAGCCCAGTTCACCGAGACCTTGAATCAGAAAGTCTCGACGACTACGATATCGTTCGCGCACCTCTTCGACATATCGATCGGGAAGTTGAAGAGCCGTCTCAGCCGCGCACTGTATCGCTGAAAATAGTCCGTAATCTAGATTGGTTTTCAGGGTCCGTAATCCCTGAATCACATGGCGATTACCAACAACAAATCCAACTCGCCACCCTGCCATGTTGTAGGTTTTGGATAACGTATGGAATTCAACTCCAATATCCTTTGCACCAGGAATTTCCAGCAGACTAGTCGGTTTATAACCATCAAATGCTAACTCTGCATAGGCTTGATCATGGACTAGCAAAATCTCATGTTTCTTCGCAAATTTAACCACATCCTCAAAAAATTCCCGAGGAGCCGTTGCCGTGGTGGGATTGCTAGGGTAGTTGAAGTACATGATTTTGGCCCGATCGGCTACATCATCAGGAATCGAACCCAAATCAATTAGCCAGTCATTTTTGGCCGACAGCATCATGGGATAAAGTTCTGCACCAGCAATCAATGGACCTCGAAAATGGGGGGGGTAGGCGGGACTGGGAACCAAAATCAGATCGCCGGGATTAATATAAGCTAGCGCCAGATGGGTTAAGCCTTCTTTAGATCCAAGCAGGGGTAAAGCTTCTCCATTAGGATCCAAAACAACGTTGTATTGACGCTCGTACCAGTTAGTGATGGAAGCTCGGAAATTTGGGGTGCCTTCAAAGGGGGGATAGCCATGATTTTTGACATCTTGTAAGGCTCGAATTGCCGAGTCGATCACAGGAGATGGGGTTGCACCATCTGGATTTCCCATTCCCAAATCGATCAGATCGACTCCTTCAGTTCGTGCGTTGGCCTTGAGTTCATCTAGCCGAGCAAAAACATAGGGCGGTAGAGACTTTAGACGATTGGCTGTAGAAATCCAGTCCAGAGACATAGCGAAACCTCGATTCAAACATCTGTATTAGGCAATTACCGCAGCATACATGCAGCAATTCCAAGTCTGTCAATAGTAGACCAATACGTCGAACAGGCCAAACTGTGGACCTATGCCTCGGATTGGACGATGCTAGTACGGATTAGACTGGCACCAAGTCCCTGCATTTTCGCTTCGAGCCGATCGTAACCTCGATCCATATGGTGTAGACCACTGACAATAGTTTCCCCATCCGCTGCTAGTCCCGCAATCACTAATGCTGCGGAAGCTCTCAAATCCGTCGCAATGACAGGTGCACCAGACAACGAAGCCACGCCTTTGATCATAGCAACATTTCCCTTTACCTTAATGTCCGCGCCCATGCGAGTTAATTCTGCGACGTGCATAAAGCGATTTTCAAACAGGGTCTCTGTGACCATACTATTACCATCGGCCAGAGCCAATAGCGACATGAACGGTGACTGAACATCGGTTGGAAACCCAGGATGGGGAAGCGTTTCGATGTCGGTCCCACGATAGGATGCAGCGGGCATCACTCGAAGAGAGGTCAGAGATTCTATTTCGTAACCGATTCCAATTTCTTTAAGCTTGGCCAAGATTGGCGCAATATGGGACAGATTGATCTGATTGACAAGGATAGTCGATCGGGTGATGGCCCCAGCGAGAATAAACGTCGCAGCTTCAACCCGATCGGGAATTACTTGGTAGTTGGCCTCATGAAGTTTCTCGACACCCTGAATCACAATACGATGGGTTCCAGCTCCCTGAATTTTCGCACCCATCGCGTTACAAAATCCCGCTAGATCAACAATTTCAGGTTCTTGGGCGGCATTCTCAATGACAGTTTCGCCATCGGCCAGGGTTGCCGCCATCATGATATTTTCTGTTGCGCCCACACTAGGCGAGTCGAGATAGATGGATGCACCAACTAACCGTTTACCGTTTTTTGCTCTTGCATGAACCACACCATGTTCGATCGTCACATCGGCCCCGAGAGATTGTAGACCTCGCACATGCAGATCAACCGGGCGGCTGCCAATTGAACAACCACCGGGCATTGGAACCCGTGCTTCGCCCATTCTGGATAGGAGCGGCCCAAGAATAAAGAAACTGCCGCGCATTTTGCTAACTAATTCGTAGGGCGCTTCAGTACTGGTTAGATGGGAGGCATCAAATCGAACAACATTATCATTATCAGTGGCCACCCTAACACCGAGGGCCATCAAGATTTTTGTCATCAGACGAATATCTACTAAGGACGGCACATTCTGAAGCTGGCAGGTCTCCGAACAAAGAAGTGTGCCTGCCATCAGTGCAAGGGCAGAATTCTTTGCACCACTAATCGTGACTTGTCCGCTCAGGATTTTGCCACCTTGAATTTTGAGAACATCTTCGGCTAGACCTGAGGAGATCGCCGAACCGGGGGCTACAGAACCAAGAACAGAAGAAATAGTGATACCCTCGATGACGAAACAACGCAAGATCATTGGAATTGCGTTTGATTTTACAGGAAAGTCGGTCGATGTCTACGATCGTTCGTCAGGTTCCTAAGCCCGTCTTTATCCATGGCCTTGAGTTTATGTCAATTTTGTGAGTAGCCAGGTATTCCGAAATTCTACCTAACGCACAATGCTTGACAGTCGTGAGGGAATCTGAAATAGTAATGTGCGTTGCAGCAGAGAATTCTGAAGCACTTCGAGATAAGCGGAATTGGCGGAATTGGTAGACGCGCTAGGTTCAGGTCCTAGTGCCCGTTTGGGCATCCGGGTTCGAGTCCCGGATTCCGCATTATGGTTTAGGTTTTATGATTACTAGTACTCAAAATCCATTGGTCAAGCTATTCAAGAAGCTTCACACAGCCAAGCACCGTCGGGAATTAGATATGTTGTTTCTTGAGGGGAATAATCTGATTGATGAAGCGGTTCAGGCCGATCGGACCTTTGAGGTTTTTTGTTTTACAGAGAGTTGGCGGGATCGAAATCCTGATTTGTATGGTTGGGGAGTCGATCGGAGCGATCGGGTAGAACTGGTAAGTGATGAAGTTTTGAAAGCCATGACGATGACCGTGAGTCCAGAGGGCGTGGTGGCTAGCTGTTTAAAACGGGCGATGAGTGACGTTGCAATTAGTTCCTTTGGATTAGTCCTCGATCGGGTTCAGGATCCAGGCAATGTTGGGACGATGATTCGGACAGCAGCTGGCGCTGGCGTTGATGGTTTGTGGGCTAGTTCCGATAGCGCTGATTTAGACAATCCAAAAGTGATGCGATCGTCAGCGGGGCAGTGGTTTCGGTTGCCCATGATGACGGTGAATCATTTACCCGATCGGCTCCGCGAGGCACAAAATGCAGGAATTCAAATCGTGACAACAACAATGACAGCGACCAGAACCCTGTGGGATGCGGATTTCACTAAACCAACGCTCCTAGTTTTGGGCAATGAGGGTGCAGGATTGTCGCCGGAGATTCAGGCGTTGGCCGACGTACCAGTGAGCATCCCCTTAGCGCGAGGCGTGGAATCATTAAATGTTGCGATCGCTGCTGCTGTAGTGATGTATGAAGTTCAACGGCAGCGATCGGTGCTTCGATAGGGCTTGGACTTAGCTTCTATCGGAATTACCAACATTAGGAGACTGCTGATTTTCTTTCATGTAGGCTTCGATATCGGCGACCGCATCTGCTAGCTCATCCAATTCAGTCAACACCGGGTCTGCGGTAGGTTTGACCGCTGCAAGTTCCTCTTCTCCTGACAAAGTATGTTCCAGCAATGAGAGCGATCGTATAAATTCTTTATTGGCTAAACGTCGCACAGTTGATTCAGAACGTTGCACGTCAGATTGGGAATCTTCTAGTAATCGTAGAAGGGCTGGATACCGCTCTGCAATGGGTTTATGTTGATCCATATATCGTTTCTCCCGGTGGATGACTCGCGATAGTATCGGTCGAAAATTCGTTGCAATCAATCGGGTATTCAACTACCCTTCAGGAACTGATATTCGCATAGCATTCCCAAAAAATGACCTTTCTTACACTGCAAGCCAAATTCTCATGCAGGATGTTGCCTCTTAGGGGTTGCTCCCGTGCGCCCTTTTCACCGAGAATAAAGGGCTGGAACTAGACAAATCTAGTAATGATATACGGTAGTTCGGAGGAACGAGGCGTGGCTCAAGCATTTGACTATGATTTGGTGATTGTCGGTGCGGGCGTGGGCGGACACGGCGCAGCCTTACATGCGGTGGCCTGTGGCTTAAAGGTGGCCGTGATCGAAGCGGGCATTATGGGTGGCACCTGTGTAAATCGCGGTTGTATTCCGTCAAAAGCGCTTCTCGCCGCCTCGGGAAAAGTTCGTGAACTCAAGGATGCAGCTCATTTGGATGCGTTCGGTATTCAGGTTGGTCCCGTTACCTTCGATCGTGCGGCAATTGCAGCCCATGCTCAAGGGGTTGTGACGAAGCAACGCGATGGGTTAACGAATAGTTTGAAGCGCCTCAAGGTCGATGTGATTCAGGGCCATGCCAGCGTGGCGGATGTCCAGAAGATAAAAGTCGCTACCGCTGATGGCGACAAATTTTTTACGGCTAAAGATATTTTACTAGCACCGGGATCTGTGCCCTTTGTGCCGCCGGGAGCCACGATCGATGGAATAACGGTCTTTACAAGCGATCATGCGGTCAGCCTTGAAAGTTTGCCGCCTTGGATTGCGATCGTGGGCAGCGGTTACATTGGGCTGGAATTTGCGGACGTATATTCCGCGTTGGGCTGTGAGATCACCGTGATTGAAGGCGTGGATCAGTTGATGCCGACCTTTGATCCTGATATTGCGAAAGTGGCTCAGCGCACCCTAATCCAGAACCGTGACATTGAAGCGAAAACAGGCGTATTTGCCAAAACCGTGACTCCGGGATCGCCTGTCCGCATTGAACTGATGGATGCAAAAACTAAAGAAATTACTGAGATTCTAGAAGTTGATGCTTGTCTGATTGCCACGGGGCGAGTGCCTGCTACGCAAAATATGGGTTTAGAAGCCATGGGTGTGGTGCTGAATCGGCCCGGATTTATTCCAGTGAATGATCATCTGGCAGTGGTGAAAGAAAATGGCGAACCCGTACCGCATTTGTGGGCGATCGGAGATGCAACGGGCAAATTGATGTTGGCTCATACCGCTTCAGCTCAGGGCATGGCAGTAGTGGAGACCTTATGTGGCCGTCCTCGCACTGTTGATTACAACGTGATTCCAGCAGCGGCCTTCACTCATCCTGAAGTAAGTTTTGTGGGGATGACGGAGCCAGCAGCCAAGGAAAAAGGCAAGGCGGAGGGTTTTGAAGTTCAGTCCGTGAAAAGCTACTTCAAGGGCAATGCAAAAGCGTTGGCGGAAGGCGAAACTGATGGACTTGCCAAGGTCATTTTCCGGCCTGACAACGGCGAAATCCTGGGGGTCCACATTTTTGGCTTACATGCGGCAGATTTAATCCAAGAAGCCGCAAATGCGATGGCAATGAATCATTCGGTTCACGATTTGGCCTTCACCGTTCACACTCATCCGACGCTATCGGAGGTTTTAGATGAAGCCTTCAAACGAGCAGCAGGCGCAGGCGCAGGACACTAGAAACACTGCCCCGATTCATAGTCTCACTCAACTCATAGTCTCCCTTACCTTTGGCGCAGCCTGCCCGTAGGGCGTAGGGGATTTGGGGGGATCGAGTCTTTCCTTAAATCTCTGTATTTCAAAATTCTCTTTTAGGATCATCCCATGCTGCAAATTCGCCGTCGTCCGCCCACGCCATCTATTTCTGTTTTAGATTTGGAATATCGGATTGACACTCCAGAGTCGAAGCCTAATCA
>JAYUEW010000135.1:0-8725 GCA_043739045.1 Synechococcales cyanobacterium | reverse complement strand
AGAGACTCCTGTGTATAAACGGATTGCGCTTCTCGGTACCATACTTCTTCTGAACTCAGGCATTGTTCGACAACCTGCGATCGCTCAGTTTTTGCCGCGCCTACCCGACTTTGACAGCAACAGTCTGGAAAAAGAGGGTCGTGATTTATTAGGTGAATCTCTTCAACTTGCTCAGCTTCAACAGGTAGACTTGGCCATCACTCGCGCCAAGCTCGCCACCCAGCTTATTCCTCAGAACCCGGATGCTTGGTCTGTTTTAGGCGGATTATATCTGGCAGACAATCAAGCCGACAAAAGCATCGTTGCGCTCAAGAAAGCCCAAGTTCTGGATCCGAAGGAACCGGCTATCTTATTGCGCCTCGGCAATGCCTACTTCCAGAAAAAGGAGTATGCTAAGTCCGTCGATGCGCTTCAGTCCGGTATCAAAATTCTCAAGAGCGATCCGAAGCTTAAAGCCGCTTCAAAAGCGATGCCCCCTGCCCTTTTTGATTTAGGGAATGCCTATTTCATGTTGGGGAAAATGGATGAAGCCGTTGCACGATATACCGAGTCCAATAAGCTAGATGAAAAATTTTGGTTCCCGCTCAATAACATCGCCTTGATTCGCTATGAGTCGGGCAATGTCAAAGAAGCGATCGGTCTATGGAATGTCTCAATTAAAACTGACAGTAAAGCCTCAGAACCCAAGTTAGCCTTAGCAGTTGCTCTATATAAGCAAGGCAATCAAGAGGAAGGACTCAAACTGGGTGAAGCCGCCATCCAATTAGACAGCCGTTATGGAGATCTAAAATTCTTGCAGGACAATCTCTGGGGCAAAACCCTCTTAGCGGACACGGCTCAATTTCTAGAACAGCCTCGAATGCGTTCTGCGATCATCAGCGCAAAAGCAACAGAAGCCCAAGCCCCATCACAGCGTTGAGATTCTGGTCATGCCTCGTCAACACCAGCACCCATTAAAACCAAGCCGACGCACTAATAATAATATTTCGTTACCCATACGATACCCTGAGCCTAAACGGTCTAAGCATCGTGATTTTTTCCGCTTACCTTGGGCTGGACTATTAACAATTTCGGCCTGTTGTTGGGTGGGCTATCGACAATTAGCAACGCAATTTTCTGAGCCGCAAGCTATTTTTGTTCTGGGCGGTTCCCCCGATCGGGAAAAATTTGCCGCAAGTCTAGCGCTTAAATATCCAGATTTACCGCTGTGGGTGTCATCCGGTAGTCCAGAAGAATATAGCTATTGGGTGTTTGATCAAGCTGGAGTCGATCGTCAGCGCCTCCATTTGGATTATCGTGCTGTAGATACGCTCACGAACTTTACGACCTTAGTTGACGACCTCAAAAATCGAGGCATCACCAGCGTCTACCTCGTCACCTCTGACTATCACATGCGCCGCGCTCAGTGGATTGCTGAAATCATTGGTGCACAGCGGGGCGTTATTTTTAAAATTGTGCCTATCCCGACTGACCGAGCAACCGAACCTATTTTGAAGGCATTGCGCGACAGTGGGCGAGCAGTTGTTTGGCTACTAACTGGGTATACGGGAGTGTCCCTCCAAAACCTGGAACAGACAGAAGAACCGATCAAATCCAAGTTGTAGGGTCCAAGTTCTAAGCCGCAGTCTTTTCAATACTGGACTCCGGTTTACTAGCCAAACTGAACGTCCGAAAATGCTGAGCTTGCTGCTCAATTCGGGTCGCAAGCCGATCGCAAACTAAATTACACAGCTCAAAAATCAAATCATCCGTCACCCGATAAAATGCTTGGGTACCCTGACTGCGTTTTTCTAATATCCCGGCTTGCAGCATCACTTTCAAATGTTTTGAGACGTTTGCTTGACTGGTTTGGGTCTCATCTACCAAATCCTGAACACAGCGCTCACCGTTTCGTAGAACATTAAGCAACTTCAGACGCATTGGTTCTCCCAACACCCGAAAATAATTCGCTACCTGCTCCACTACTGCTCGAGAGCCAGTATCAACAACATTAACTACAGTTTCGACTACGGCTTCAGCCACAGCTTCATCAACAGTCCGATGTACGTCATTATCACCTAACGTGTCATTCAACAACAAAAAATCATTTGCCATGGGGATCACTTGCAAAAAATAACAGCTAAATATTGAGATACCAGCGATCCCTCCTATTATCCTTATTTTCGCCACATCGCAATACAGTAATCCTTATCTATTAATTCTCTCAAAGTAGCCATAATCAATAATCCCAAAAAAGCTGCCATTACCAGGCAGCCCAAGATTGAAATAAAATCGATTCAACGCTGAACCACATTAGACTAAGCGAACTCGCATGAGAACTTGATCAAACTCCACCGACTGGAAATTCTCGGCCAAAATCTCTATGACTTCGCCAGAAACCTCCGCCTCAATTTCATTCATCACCTTCATGGCCTCAACAATGCAAATACCTTGACCAACCTTAATCCGATCGCCTATCTCCACAAAAGGAGCATCATCAGGACTAGGTGCGCGATAAAATGTTCCAACGATCGGGGACTTGATTTCAAATAATTTATGATCTACAGGCGGCAATGACGTAGACGGTCCGCCCGTTGTAACCACTATGGGCGCAACAGTTTCATAGGCTCCCACTGAGGGCAATGCAACTGGCGGTGCAACGGCCATCACAGGAACTACTCCTCGTCGCATGGTCATCTTGAAGCCATCATCTTCAAGGGTCAACTCTGAGATGTCAGTCTCGTTGACGGCTAATAATAAGTCTCGCAATTCGCTGAAATTTACTGGCACGGCAGTGATCACTCCTTAAATCAAAGCTATTGGCGACAGGGAGAGCCTGCATGGGGAGGTTAGCGGAAAAACTCCCACCATACAGCCCTGACATAGCCCCACAAATCGCGCTCTCGTCCTAATTCTCGCGACCAAGATATTTATTGTCGCGGGTGTCGATTTTGATCTTTTCACCGATCGTAATAAACAATGGCACCATTACCTCAGCACCTGTTTCGACAGTAGCAGGCTTGGTGCCCCCAGTCGCGGTATCACCCTTGACACCTGGATCCGTTTGGGTCACTTCCAGAACTACTGAGTTTGGTAGTTCTACCTCCAAGACACGATCGCCCCATAGAACGACCATTGCATCCATCCCTTCTTTGAGATATTTGCTCTGCTCCCCAATTTGGGCCTTGGTAAGAAGGCTTTCTTCAAACGTGCTCATGTCCATGAAAACGTACTTGTCACCATCTTTGTAGGTGAATTGCATTACATTTTTTTCAAGGACAGCCTGAGGAACACTTTCTCCAGCCCGGAACGTTTTTTCCATCACGCTACCCGTCTGAGCATTCTTGAGCTTGGTGCGGACAAATGCGGCACCTTTACCGGGTTTGACATGTAAAAATTCGATGACGCGCCAAACAGCACCATCCAATTCAATACTGACACCGGAGCGAAAATCGTTACTGGAAATCATGGGTTTCTACAAATCGATTCGGCAGAACTTTCAGCGCTTTATTGTAGCGCCCTAGGAACCGCTATATGGATTTTTCTCACAAATTCTCAAACTGCTATGGGACAATACGCTCTAGAAAGGGCGTTAAGTTGTGAATCAAGGTATTGAAATGTCGTTTAATTTTTTCTCCAAACTTAGAGCGTTGCTGTTTTTTGCCACTGTTCTAACGCTCATGATGACCTGCGCTCCGGCTCTAGCTCTGCCCCAAGGCAATGCAGTCACAGACCCCAAGGCCATCCTGCGAAACTCGCTGCCCATTACCAATCCCGATATTCGTAAACTGCAAACCTCTATTGAAGACATTTCGCAACAAATCCGAGCAAACCGTCGTTGGGGCGCGATCGGGGCCGACTTGACGCGAGCTGAGACTGTGATTCGAGATAAACGATCGCAAGTTCTCGCCAGCGTATCGGAGAGCTTCAAGTCCCAAGGCAATGAGATTTTAGATGCGATTCAGGGGGATATTGACTTACTGCGCATTGATGTCGCTGCTAAAAATAAAGACGATATTTTAATGCACCGATCGGCCTTACTAAGCCGGGTCACAACGCTTGAAGAAGCCATGTTGGGCGATTTCCCCTATGAAGTTCCGGAGGAATACAAAGACCTACCTCAACTCAAAGGTCGCGCTCAAATTGAATTTACAACCGATAAAGGTGTCGTTACAGCCGTGCTAGATGGCTACAGCGCCCCAGTGACAGGCGGGAATTTCATCGATCTAATTCAGCGAGGCTTCTATGATGGCCTGCCATTTACTCGGGCTGAAGATTTTTATGTATTGCAAACAGGTGATCCCGATGGTCCGGACGAAGGATTCATTGACCCCAAAACTAACACATACCGATCGGTGCCCTTGGAAATCTTGGCCCAAGGTGACAAAGTGCCAACCTATGGCGTGACCTTAGAGGATGCAGGTCGGTATTTGGATCAGCCCGTTCTGCCCTTTAGTGCCTATGGTGCGATCGCAATGGCCCGCCCGAATGAAGACGCGAATGGCGGATCGTCGCAGTTTTTCTTCTTTCTGTTTGAACCAGAACTCACCCCCGCTGGACTTAATCTCCTAGATGGACGATATTCGATCTTTGGCTACGTCACAGGCGGTCAAGAAGTGCTCCATGAGATTAAAGCTGGAGATAAAATAAACAGCGTAAAAGTCGTGAACGGACTGGATAAATTTAAGAAAGGCGCAGCTTAAGTTTTAAACAATACCTAGGAACTTAGGAATCACACAGACGACCTAGAAAAGTTGGGAATGCTAAAGAACAGGGCACTCTTAACTCATGGTATATGTCACGGCTCAAGCGATTAGTAACTGTCCCCGCTTTTTCCCTGACGCGCTCGCCTTTCCTCACTCGGTTATATCCACCCATGACCTTTGCATCTCACAATCCACCGCTTGTTCTGATTGCCGACGATGACAAAGTCATCCGGGTTTGTCTGCGTCAGGCCATGGAACAAGACGGCTACCGGGTGATTGAAGCCGTTGATGGTGAAAATTGTCTGGCCATGTTCAGCAAAATGCAGCCGGATGTGGTCTTAGTTGATGCGGTGATGCCCCACATGGATGGCTTCACCTGTTGCCAACAAATTCAAAAAATGGAACAACATTTGGAGGGGAATGGCACGCCGTTGTTAATGATTACGGGTTTAGATGATGAGGAATCGGTCGAGCAGGCGTTTGCCTGTGGGGCCATAGATTTTGTCACCAAACCCATTAACTGGGCGGTCTTGCGTCAACGGGTGAAGCACTTACTAAACCAAGTTAAGCTCTATGAGCAGCTTCAAAATGCCAACCAAGAACTCAAGCGTCTGGCGACTTCTGATGGCCTCACCCAAGTTGCAAATCGTCGTCGGTTTGATGAATATCTTCAGCAGGAATGGAGTCGAATGCAGCGCGATCGATTGCCATTGTCGTTGGTGATGTGTGATATTGATTTCTTTAAAGTTTATAACGACACCTACGGACACCAAGAAGGCGATGACTCCTTGAAGAAAGTGGCAAACGTTTTGGACCGGGCAGCAAAACGATCCATCGATTTGGCGGCCCGTTATGGCGGGGAAGAATTTTCCATTATTTTACCCAATACAGGGTTAGAGGGCGCGACTCAGGTGGCGAAGGATATTCAAAAGGCATTAAGAGAGCTAGATATTTCCCATAGTGGCTCAGAAATCGGCGATCGACTCACCCTGAGTATGGGTGTGGCTAGCACAGTGCCCCGCCCCCTCATTAGCCCTGAAATGTTGATTACTGCCGCCGATCGTGCCCTATATCAAGCCAAGGAAGCTGGACGCGATCGATTCTGTACCTTTGAAATTCCTTAGGGAGTCTGTAGATCTGACGACGGCTTAGACATCTCGATACATGGATCCGGATATTCAGCGATCGCCTGTTTCAACGCACCAATTGGCGAGGTTTGCTGAAGTAATAGCGCATGGGCATCGTTAGGCAGATTGTTTTGCAATAAAATAGTCACCTTTTGAAGCACCGGATCCTGCAATGATCCGGTCACGGATTGGTCCTTTAGACTGGCATTCACATTAGCCCGATCGACAGCATTTAAAAGTTGGAACCGCTGGATAGGGTCCAAGACGGTTTTAAAATTTCTCTTAGAGATATAACGTAACTCATAGGCCCGATCGATCTTCAGCGCCTCACCGTCATACTGCACCTGATTTAAACCAACCGTACTATTTGGTGTAAAACGTGTCCATTCTTCACCCGTGACTCTATCCCGAATTTTAATCGCTCCAACCGCCCCATACCATGCGATGAGCGGTTTTTCATTCAGTATAAAATTAGGTTTAGGCTTAGGAAGTAGACTTGCACTTATGGGATTGTTGCCCATCATGGGTGTTACTGAGCAAATTGGGGGTTCACCACGAGATCCACCCCGCTGCGGTCGTCGGGCAAATAAATTCTTCAGTACCTCTTGCCAGGTTAAGGGACGAGTCTGAGCCAAGACTACATCTGAGGCGGGGAGTAGCAACAATGGCAAGAGGAGAAGCGGCGTAAACAACGATCAATGGTAACGTTAACGCTTGGCGGCAGGAGACTTGAGGGCAGGATTGACGATAGATTTTTTAGGGTGAGTCATGGCAAACGTTTCCTAGAGTGAGTGGGAATCTGATAAATCCAGAGCACTAGACTGGGCAGCAGCCATGGCAACAAAACGCCAGCAGAAATAAAGCTCTGTAAGCTTATTCCTCCATAGATTGCACAAGTCAGGACAATGTTCCAAGGCCGTTTTGAGGACGATCGGGGAGTTGTTGCCAAAATCCGCCTCGACTGCAAAACGCCGCTGAATAGTCCGGCCAGCAACACCATTAAGACCTTGGGAATAGGCGTTACGGTGCGCTTGTGCAAAGCATGATACATCATGTAGGCATGAATCTCGGCTCCGGTTAACTGGGACAGCGCAGGTTTACCTTGAACCCGTCGCCAATAGGCCATGGCCGACGGCGGAGATTTATCGGTGGATGATCCCATGCCTGCTTCTGGATAATCTCCAGCGGCAAGAATAATGATAGGTTCTGAACTGGGTTCGCTGCGCTTCGAGGTAATGTCGTTTTCTTTTGCTTTTAAGAGTTGCGGCTGAATTTCTCGTAAAAAAATCGAAGTCTGCGGCCCGATCGCCAACTCCCCGCCCGTTGGAATCGACTCATTACTATGTCCCGCAAAAAATAAAATATCCCAGCCCTCTGGATCCACTAATCGCTGGGCAATGCGTTCTTTTAATCCAGCGATCGATTGTCCAATCCGCCAGCCTTCAAACTGGACATCAGCGAACCGCTCCAAGGATTTCAGGGCGGTAATTTCAGACTGAAAACTTAATCCCGTCTCATCGCCCAAAATAACCAATATCCGCATTTTTCCCGATCGCGGATGTGGGGTAACTTCGTGACGCAGGTTAGCAGGAGTCCGAATGATACGAACGTTCGATCGCTGACCAAATTCGCCCAAAATTTCCCAAACTTCCCAGGGAAATCGGGCTAAGGCTAACGGTTCACAGGTCAAAAATAAATCAGATTCTGTTCCCAATGAAGCTAATGAGGCAATTTTTGATCGGATTTCCAACAATTCTCGGCTCTTCAACCAGTCATAAAATTCAGCTAAAAACCCAGCTTCAGCCGATACTAATCGCGATCGGTAATCAATGGGCGAGGCCGATAAGGTTCCACTACTTTTTATCCGACCTCGTAATCCATCCAAATCGTTTTGGCACTCATTTTGGTAATCGTCGGAGCGAGGCGATCGAAGGCTTGTGCGATAAAAATCCAGATAACAAGTTTGCCAAGTCTCATACCGTTGAGTCAAGGTTTCTGGATAGGCAATTTGGGCGGTCATTTGCTGCCCTTTTCCCCAGCCCAATTCAAAAAAACAAACCTGTTCAACTCGAAAGACTTTCAATCGCATGGTCACGTATCCTTGGCTAGCAGCTTACTTACAGATTTAGCTTACGGACTTAGCTTATTGACTGATGAATTTTGGCAGTGTATGTACGGTGCCATTGGGCAGGACAATATCGACGAAGACGCTTTCATCTTGACCACTCACGATTTCAGCAAAAAGCGATCGATCGCTGGTGGTTTGTGGGTCAAAGGTCTGTTCTAAAAGCACCTGAAAATCGTCCCGAATCCGCAACATCAATCCACTCGGCATCGGTTCAGATGTGGCCGATTCCAATACCACTAATAGTTCCCATTCTTGGGTTTCTGTCGCGTCGCTGGGCACCACATACAACCGCAATGGAATCGGTGCAATATTTAAAATTTGGGACATGCCTTGGGTGCTGTTGGCGAGACGAATCCCTCTTTGGGCCAACGACTGCAAAATCTGAGGCAGGTGCTCATTAGTTGTATCGCCGCTAGTCCGATCGTCCCCTCGCAGCGCGGATGTAACTACTGAATTTCCCAATGGATTCCCCAAAGGCTCCCAACCGTCTAAGACCGATCGGGCCTCATCCCATTGACCAAAAAGCGCGTCAAGCAACTGACTTTAGACATGGGGAAGGATAGCGCCGCGACTGACCAACGGGAGGAAGCAATCTGATATAATTGCAACATAAGTAGGAATAACCTTTTTCTTGATGATTTGCTCTGAAATGGTGAACCTCCAGCAACGGCCATATCCGGCTCGATTCGGAATAGGTAAAGGGCAAGCAGCAGAGCAGGAAGAGATTGAAGGACTCAGAAAGTATACGCAAAGGTTGAATTTTTTCAACCGGAGTGGGTAGCGGC
>JAYUEW010000134.1:0-5821 GCA_043739045.1 Synechococcales cyanobacterium | reverse complement strand
TCGGACGCAATGTCGGCGCGGGAATGACGGGCGGTTTAGCCTATTTCTTTGATGAAGATGGTAGTTTCCAAGCCAAAGTTAATCCTGAAATTGTTTCGGTACAGCGAGTAATTTCTGCTGCCGGAGTTTCACAGTTAAAGTCGCTGATTGAATCCCATGCAGAGAAGACTGGAAGTCCAAAGGCGAAAGCAATTTTGGCGGATTGGTCTAATGCTCTGTTGAAGTTCTGGCAAGTGGTGCCGCCCTCGGAAAAAGATATTCCTGAAGCAAAAGCTGAAATAGTCAGTGCGGTCGCAGTTTAAATTGTTTTGAATCATTGAAGTTCAATTAAATCTAATACAGCCCTAGGAAGTTTCGACTTTTTAGGGCTTTTTTTAGGGATTTTATATTGAGTTCTTGATTGTGCTACACATCAAATGTTTCTTCGACTAATTCATCTAGAACAATGGATTCATAAATCTCTTCGATCGCACAAGTAAAGTCTAAACTTTCCAAATCAAATTGAGGTTATTCAACTTTATGACGAGATTGAAATGCAAGATCTTCAAGCATGGTTGTTTGAGACTCTACCGTTACCACCAGGCCCGCACCACCTGCCTTCACTCGGATATACCCGATCGCGATCGCACTTCCATTCTCGAATTCATAGATACTGGTAATTGTCCCAACTTTAGTATCATCTAAATAAATAACGGAACCCAACGGGACAGAAGAAGAGAGTTTCATACCCCAAAGATTCAGTTTGACACCATTGTAAGTATCCAGTCGCGCTATTGTTTCTTGTCCAATATAGCAACCTTTATTGAATGAAATAGTATTCCACAGCCCCGCATCCAATGGATTGTAATCATCAGTTAATTCAAAACCGGGCATCGGACGGCCCTGTTCAATGCGGAGTCGCTGATAGGGACGATCTCCCAAAACAGTAGCAATTTCTGATAATGTTTTCCAAACGATCGCGGCATTCTCCACCGCCATTACTAGTCTATATCCCGGAATACCTAAGCCGCTGCCCACAATGATTTGAACTGGAGTATTTCCAATCTCTGCATTGATGTATCCCGATTCTGGCGCGAGAATTCCAATTGATTTTAATGCAGTGGCAGAGGTTGGACCGATTAAACTAAATGTTGTAGTCGTTGCGGTGATATCGGTGAGTGTGACCCGATCGGAAAAGAAGATAAACCGATCGAGAAATGGGATTAATTTCGGTGCCATTCCCGGAGAAATAAGCAATTGGACGGTATTGTCTAAAATTAATGCAGTCGCTAGGTCAATGGTGCGGGCAGTTGAGGTTAGAAATGTTGTATCACAAGTCTCACCGGGCTTCAGCAATTTGAACCCATTGGTACTTTGATTGTGGAGAAAATCAAGACGGTGTTGATCACTGACTTCAATTCGATTCCAATGGCTTTGATCATGTAATGCGATACCCGATCGGGCAGCTTCATAGGCGATTTCGTCATTCTTGAATGTCACGACAATATTATCGTCAACGATCGCGCCTTGCGTTTCTTGAATCGATCGTAGTTCTTCCAAAATCATACGCGCCAAAACCCTAATTCTCACTTTATCTATTCACCCTCATCATATCTCAGGATAGCGTTGGAAGCCGCGATAGAATGTCGCTGACCAGCCGTTTTGCTTTTTCATCTAACCTGCTCCAATCCACCTCATCGCCATCAAACAGCGTAGGGTCTACTTGAGCTGGGCGGTCGATGCTCGGGTCATAATCAAGGGTAAAACAAATTTTGTAACAGAGTTCCCACACATCGATCGTCACGAGTTCTTCATCCCCTTCCAGCTTCCATTCATAGGCGGGATAAGGTTTCGGGAGGCTTTCAAGAATTTGCTCAATTTCGTAAGCTCGATCGTTATCCGTGGTGGTCTTAAGTTCTTGCTGAAGCAACCCAATACGAGCCCGTTCTTCTTCAGAAATGCCCACCTCCCACACTAGAGTTTCTCGATAGCTAGTCTTCCAAGTGGATAATTCGTCGGTCAGTTTACGAATGTTATCGAGCAACCGAATAAATGCAGGTTGCATCAGAGTATTAGTCTTTTCCCAAGCTTCCGGATCGATAAAGGTGGGTTTCATGGTTAGAAATGAGTTGTTTTGGGTTAGGAGAGGGGGCTTCTACAGGATAGGATGAATTACGAAGGCAAGGAATTACAAATTACGAATTAGTGACCGATCGGGTGAACAATGTTGAAGAGTGAACAATGTTAAAAATTGTATTTTTTGGAACCCCGCAGTTTGCCGTGGCGAGTCTGGAGGCGTTGATTGCGGATTTGGGGATTGATGTCGTTGCCATTGTAACTCAGCCCGATAAGCGACGTGGACGAGGAAAAGAATTCTCGCCATCACCTGTCAAAGCTGCTGGACTCGCGGCTAATATTCCAATTTTGCAACCCGATCGTATCAAAAAAGACCCAGATGCGTTGGCTCAATTGCGAGCTTATGAAGCTGATTTTTTTGTAGTTGTGGCTTATGGTCAATTGCTTTCCCAAGAAATTTTAGATATGCCAAAAATTGGTTGTATCAATGGTCATGGTTCACTGCTCCCAGCCTATCGAGGTGCGGCCCCCATTCAGCAATGTTTGATAAACGGTGAATCGCAAACAGGAATGACGACAATGTTGATGGATATTGGAATGGATACAGGAGCAATGTTATTAAAATCAACTTTAAATATTGGTTTATTAGAAAATGCCCATGAACTTGCCGATCGCCTTTCTAAGATGTCAGCCGCGTTACTAATTGAAACGCTGCCAAAATTAGCAAAGGGAGAACTCCAGCCTGAAACTCAGGATGATGATTCTGCGACGTATGCACCCTTGATTAAGAAAGAAGACTATAGTCTGGATTGGTCGAAGTCTGCGATCGCGTTGCATAATCAAATACGTGGCCTATACCCCGGCTGTAGTACTACATTTCGTAATGCTGCATTGAAGGTGATTTCAACCGTCCCTTTAACTGAACCAATCCGATCGCAACTCTTACCCGAATTTCAGTTACTGTATGATTCGATTGAATCACTTCAGATTCAGCCTTCGGGAACTATTGTTGCAGTGATTAAAAATAATGGTGCAATTATACAAACTGGGGATGGCTATTTGTTTTTGAGAGAAGTGCAATTAGCGGGAAAAAAGATTCAATCAGGATGGGATTTTGCAAATGGAAGTAGGGTTACGATCGGGGAACAGTTGATTTGAAGGCCTATCATATGGGAACTATTATGGTAAGTACAGTTGTGTTTACCCCGTAAAATCTTATGATGTCAGAATCCACAGTGATCAATCTAATTCAAACACTCACCCCTGACCCTAAAACCAATCATTGACTATCTATTTCATACGCTCCTCTCGGTATCTGAATCTCTAATGTTCCCTGATGATAAGTCGTATGAGTAAAACGGTTGTCACCCAATTCATTCAACAATGCTCAATATTGTATCCAAGTTAACCCTGAACTCATCATGGCGCTGTTCGGTAGTAAATTGATTTGATTAATCAGCGTGGCGGAAGCACTCATAGGTTAACTTCTAAGACAGATGAGTCTTTGTGATCATAGTATGGCAATTCTAAGAACCCCCAATTCTAAATCTTGCGACCACCGCGTCGGCGTTGCAAAAATTCAGGCAAGTCACTACGGCGGGGCAAAGCTCGGCGAAGACTTTGCATTTGTTCAGAAACTGTTGGTTGCGGCAGCGAATCGAGGAGATTGGCGATCGCCTCGGGAATCGGTTCACTAAGTTGATCGTATAGCTCCAGAATACTCAGCATTTGATTTTGAAGTTGATAAAATCGATCTTTCCAATGTTGAATAGCGGCCTCATATTCGCTGTATTGCTGAGCTTGACGCAGGATTTGTTCTTGCATCTCAGCCGATTGATTGCCTAGTTCCAAAATGCGACGTTGATCCAGGTCTCGATCGTGTTCCATTTCAGTACAGGCTTGTTGAAGAAATGCCTGAGTTTGTAAATGTTTGGCCAATTCAACTTCCAATGTCACGAGTTGTTCGCGCCACCAGGCTTCCTCCCGTTCTGCATCCGTCATTTCTGGCAGGATCGTTGATTGAATTGAGTCTTCTCGTAATTTTTGCGAAAGTGCCTGAATTTGTTGCTGGGCCTGAACATAACGCACTTCTAATCGAGCAGATGGTGTAGCGCTACTATAAGCTTGATTTTTGACTATTGGATTTTCAACCGATGATGTCCGATCGTCAATCCGACCTTTCAAATGCAAAATGGCCTGCTGTTGAACATTCGCAAACTCTTCCGTGGCCGCGAGTTGTTCTTCGATCCATTCTTGGCGCACAAGTTGCGATCGGACATCATGAACCTGCACCAAGGTTTGATCTAAAGCTCGTTCTAGTTGGGCAATCCGATCGGCCTGATGCTGAATCAATTCCATAGAAGCGGTCAGATCCTCTAGGAGCTGTTCCGGCAGCAATTCACAATCTAATAATGACGATGATTGCTGAAGACCATCGCTTGTCTGATGTGAAATCTGCTCTGATGGCATGGATTCAGGGAGTTCCGCCATGGTTGGGAGCGATCGAGTCGCTAGGTAAAGGAGCATCTTGATTAATTGACCAACGATACTCCACGGGAATCCGGAGGCGTTCGAGGTCTTCTTCTATTTGTTTTTGTTGGGTCAGCGCTTTTCGTAACATAATAATCAACTGCTGAACCTGTGCTCGTTGACGAGGATGTTCATTGGTCGCAAACAAAGACTGGCGCTCCAACATTTGTAGCAAGATTTCGTAATGGATATGAGACGGTAATGGGACTGACATAGTAGAACACTTATACAATAGAGAAAAGGAACTAATCTTGCGGCCAAAGCCTTGAAGCCGATCGTAAATTGATCGCCAATTGAAATAACCTTAAGTTTAATAAGCCCTAAGACCGTAAACGTTCACCATTAGTTTGCCAAAAGTTGAGCTAAAGCCTGCCCCGGATCCTGTTGTCGCATGAAAGATTCCCCAATCAGAACGGCAGTCGCTCCCGCATCGGCGATCGTCTTCAGGTCGCTAGCACTATGAATCCCAGATTCTCCAATCAGGATAATATTCTTCGCCTTAATCGCTTCTTGTCTTGCTGCCACGAGTTCACCCGTCAGATTGATATTGACAGAGAAATCTTTCAGATCGCGATTATTAATCCCAATTAGCTCGACACCCTCCAAGGCTAAGGCCCGATCGAACTCGGCGAGATCATGCACTTCAACTAATGCCGCCATCCCTAACTTTTTAGCAATCTTCAAAAACGACTGCAAATCTTCATCGGGCAAAATTGCTGCAATCAACAACACCGCATCCGCCCCTTGAACTCTAGCCCAACAGATTTGGTATGCGTACAAAATAAAATCTTTACACAACAACGGTAAGTCTACGGCGCTGCGAATCCGACTCAGATTTTCAAAGCTTCCCTGAAAAAATTTCGCATCGGTAAGCACCGACAAACAGGATGCCCCGCCCAGTTGATAGGATTTTGCGATCGCAACGGGATCAAAATCTTCTCGGATCACGCCTTGACTGGGCGATGCTTTTTTGACTTCGGCAATGACGGCGGGGGATGTTTTTCCCAATCGCAGCGCCGCCACAAAATCACGAGTTGCCGGGGCATGGGCGAGTTTCTTCTGCATTTCCGCTAGAGATAGCTTCTCTCGCATCTGATCGACTTCATTCTCTTTGTTCCAAACGATTTCTTCGAGAATGTGATTAGGCTTCGACTCTGGAGTGTCAATCCGATATTCCAAATCTAAAACAGAAATAGATGGCGTGGGCGGACGACGGCGAATTTGCAGCATGGGATGA
>JAYUEW010000133.1:0-11826 GCA_043739045.1 Synechococcales cyanobacterium | reverse complement strand
CGACGGCCCATGCTGGGAACGTCTGCGGAGCTAGAAACTTGAGTCATGACTACTTAATATGAATCGGGAGTGACTTCGAGACCAAAAGGCAATTAAAAGACAAATAAGTTTCATAAACAGATTGTCTTAACATCTCTTCATAAAATGTAGATATGTTTAATTCAAGTTCTAGATTCCCTCAGGTTCCTCAGAAAAGTCCCTGGGATACTAGAATTCGTGGCCTTTCTCATGGACTATTATGACAGACTTTTACGCTGATTTTACTAGAGAGGGCGGGATGACGGGTACAGAGTTACGATCGTTGGTAGCAAACAAGTGGACGTTTTCCTATGATGTCCAGATCCGTAAAGTGAAGGGAAAGCTTTACTTTCAGGTGATGTGGAAATATTTAGAGCAAGCCTCGTTTCCACTTTCGGAGGCAGAGTTTATGGCCCATTTCGATCAAGTTGCGGGGTATTTGGTCGCGTGGAATGTGGTGGAGCAGGTGACGGGTGCGATCGAGAAAACCCGTGATAAGCCGCGCCTGGGAAAAGCCGTGAATGTTCAGTTGGATCTGGGCGATCGGGCATCTGAATGGATTTTGGATAAGTTTTAATGACGGAAAGCATCTAGATCTACAGTCTGAACCAACTCTGACCTTCAATCGCCCCAAAAGAGTTGGCATAATTGATAAAGTAAGACATCTTAACTGAATGACTTGTTGATCATCTGAACCTTAGGAGGTTTGCTCATGACTGGTCTTTTGTTCGTTTTAAGGATTGTGCTCCCGATCGCAATTGGTTGGGTGTATTTCAGTTATGGCTCGAAGTTTTGGTCAGGGTTTCAGCGCACTAACTTCACCTCGGGCCGAATTTTACTCACTTTGTTTTGGCCAGTATGTTTCGTATTGAATCCGTCCTATCGTCGCAATTTTCAAAAAGCGCTGCGAGGTCGATAACGGCGGTCGATCGTCTGATCTTCGCGGCCATTAATCATTTAATTCATTTACCTGTATATTTTTTGTGGAAATTCCCAAGCTCACGCCCCATACCGATGCTCTCGCTCAAGTGGCTGCTCGTTTCGATCGGGAATATCGCCGAGATCCGGTGAGTCTGCCGCCGGAAGTTGAATCGATGTCTATTTTTCAAGACTGGGCCTCGGGCAAATTGCAAAATCGTCTTGCGTCGCCTTTTTGGGACTATATGAAGCCGAAAAAGAACGATCGGTGTTTGGATTTGGGCTGTGGACTAAGTTTTTTGGTTTTTCCCTGTTGGCGTGAGTGGGATGCACATTTTTATGGTCAAGACATTAGTACGGTCGCAAAAGATTTAATTAATTCTCGTGCGCCACAATTGAATTCAAAAACATTTAAAGGGGTAAAGCAAGCGAGTGCGGATCAGCTTGATAATTACGAGAATGATTTTTTTGATTGGGCGATCGCAACGGGAGTCAGTTGCTACGGTGATTTAGAGTATTGGAAACAGGTTTTAAGCAGCGTCAAGAAAGTACTAAAACCGGGTGGAAGTTTTGTATTTGATGTATTGAATCCTGATGCGGAAGGTGCAGAGAACTGGGCAATTTTGGAAACCTATCTTGGCGCAGAAGTTGGGTTAGAAACGTTGGGTGATTGGGAGAATGTCATCAAGTCTAGTGGCGCGAAGATCAAACAACATAAACCCCACGAGTGTTTTGAAGTCTATCGTGTCATATTTGATTAATCAATTCCCTTGAATAATGCGATCGAAGATTTTGACTACGCATTGGCGTAAAGGGCTGATGAATGGATTGGGAATTCATGATCAAAAAAAGCTCGATCGCCGATCGTTCAACACATCCTTCTGCAATTGCTCAAAATCTGGAATCATTTCACCATAGTTCTCACGCATTTTAGTTTTGAGCTGTTCCATCAATTCGATCGCTAATGGCACCCCAAGCTGCAACTGCTCTAAAAGTTCTCGATGTTCAAAAATGTTTTGGGGCGTGCCTTCTAAAACAAGCCGACCTTGATCCATCACAAAAACCCAATCTGCCCACTGGTACACAAAATCCAAATCATGACTCGCCAAAACTATGGTCGTCCCGCCTTTGTGAATCTGTTCCAGTTGGTGAACTAGTTGACGAGTATGACGAGGATCTAGATAAGCCGTGGGTTCATCGAGCAGCAACAAACTCGGCTTTAAGACCATCACATCTGCGATCGAAACCCGTTTTTTTTGCCCCAGACTCAGGTTGTGAATCGGCTGATGGGCCAGCTCAACTAAATTAAATTCTGAACTAATTGATTGAACCCGTTGAGCAATTTCAGATTCAGGTATGCCTAGATTGCATAACCCGTAGGAAATATCTTCTTCAACGGTTGATGCAACCAATTGATGTTCTGGGTTTTGAAACACCAAACCTATTTGTTGTCGCAGGGAAGTCAGAGAAGTGCGATCGTAGCGAATAGGTGAACCCTTAAAACGAATAGCCCCAGAACTCGGCTGATACAACCCGTTTGCCAACAGAAAAAATGTTGTCTTCCCACAGCCGTTTTGACCAATCAACCCGCATCTTTTTCCAGCTGGAATTTTTAGGCTGAGATTTTGAGTGGCGGGTCTACGACTACAAACATAGCCGTAAACCACATCATCAAATTCGAGAATCCATGGATCGCTCACAACTATCTAAATACGTTTGGTCTTGACTTTAGTCGCCAGTCCAAGCTTTTCCAGCAAGCTAATCGTCATCCAAACCATATCCAATTCCCACCAGTTCCAACCAAACCGCGCCGAGGACTGGACGGCATGGTGATTGTTATGCCAGCCTTCGCCAAATGTCAGCAACGCCACCCACCAATTGTTAGTGGAGGTGTCTTTAGTGTTATGCGATCGGTAGCCAAACATATGGCAAACGCTGTTAACGCAGAAGGTACTGTGGAACCCAACAATCAACCGCACAAAAATGCCCCAGACCACAAACGGCATTCCACCCCAAGCGTACAAAACAACGCCCAGCGCAACTTGCAGCAACGTATGGTATTTGTGGCAAAACTGATAAAACCGATCGCTTGCCACATCTTTAGTCAGGCGCAATCGCTCAGCCTCGTCGGGCACATCATGCATGAACCAGCTCAAATGACTCCACCAGAAACCACGATTAGAATCATGGGGATCTTTGGATTCATCGGTGTAGAGATGGTGCATCCGGTGATACCCAACCCAACCCAAGACGGATCCTTGGCCTGCCAAAGTGCCGCACATGATCAAAAAATATTCAATCGGCTTTGGTACGGTGAAACTGCGATGGGCCGCCATCCGATGGAATCCCATGGAAATCCCCAAGCCAATGGTGATCCAATACAAAAAGACCGCGACGGCGATCGCATTCCAGTTAAACCAAGCAGGATTTAGGGCTAGTAACGGTGCCAAGTGCAGAAAAATGGTACTGCCCACGACCTCCCATCGGATGGCCTGAGTTTCTGGCTCGAGATTATGGGCTACGAGGGATGGAGCCTCATCGTTGGCATCTGATTCAGAAGGCTGGGCAGTTGCCTGGATTGGATGGTCAGATTGAGTCAGCAATGTCATGGTTTCTTTCGTGTAATTGAAGGACAGTCAGGAAAATTTTTCCATGAGTTAGTTATTTAACTAATTTCTCTAAATGAGATTGAAGAACTAAGTCCTCTCATGAATCAAGAATTGAGACTAAGCTACATAGTTCCCAGAAATATCGACAACTTGCAGGCTAAGGTACCAGTAAATCACAGCAATGACTGTTGCAATTTGTCTAAGTCAATTCAGCAGCACGAATGTACGGTCATCACAATTATTTTGACACAACTACACATATCCCAATAATAACATGGCCATGTTGTTAGATTTCTAGGTCAGATGGTCAACTGTAGACTCATGAGAAAATCTTAATTTGTTCGGGAAATGCCTTCGCCTCTAATGTTGTCTCGGAGGTTTGTAGGTTGGTGAAACAGCGGTTTGAGCGGGGGCAGTGATTTTGGAGGAGTTGGGCAATCTGACGCTGCAAATTCCGAGTCTTTATGGTTATTTTGCTGAGAATAACAAGTTCTATTTGGTTCAGGAGTACGTAGAGGGCGAGACAATTCCGCAACGGGTTCAATCGCAGGGGGTAATGAGTGATGCGGCGGCGCGAGAGTTGGTTGCAGGGTTTCTGACTGTGTCGGCTCTAAAACATTGCGTTGTCGGTTCACTTAGAGAAGCCGGAAGCTTAGCACTTGGATCCACGATCGACCACCCGATCGCAAAAGTTCTCATTGCAGGAATCAAAGGATTTATTGATTAACTCAGAATACTAATCTATGACCGATAGGCTCTCACGTAAAGACGATCGGTTTTAACAATCTAAACTAGACTAATTAAAACCTAAACTAGACTAATTAACACCGATCGTAATGTCATTTGTTCAATGTCATTTATTCAAAAGTATCTAGAGCCTTTGACTTCATATCCCTCGCTGATTTGCGATCTTTCATTTCAAGTTCTTTATCATTTCCACCCGGTACATAGTTGGGATTTCCAATACTATTTTTAAGAGCTTCTTTGGTTTTAACCTCAAACTTCTCTTCCTTTACAGCCGCTTTCTCCTTAGAATTTCCTTTCATATTGCTGATGCCTCCCTCTACTGACTTCCCAGACATTATTGGCATTTTTGCGATTTCGCTGGATGCCGCCCATGCACTTGAAGAGACTCCCCAAGCACTACCGATTAACATAAAAGCAGCAAGAGCGATCGTTAAAAATGCATTACGGAACTTATTAAATGAAATCATGATGTTCTCCAATAATTTGTAGTTTACTTTCACGGAATTCTAGTTTTTTCAGTGAGTGGTTTACACACCATCTTTACTATGTTTAATGGCTGTCTGTATTGTTCTTTTAGAAATACATTGTATATGATTAAAAATCATACTAAAGAAGTATTTTGCGCTAGATTGACCGTTAAAATTCCTACATTTAATAAAATAACTATGGCTCCTCTTAATCCGAATGCCTTCCTTGCTGAAGGGAATTTCACATTTCCAGCATAGGAATCGGTCATAAATGAAATTTGAGTTAATCACAAAAGTCGTTTTGACAGTAGACCCTCGACAAAATAATTTGAGACATGGACAAATTGGAATCATCGTTGAATGTTACCCAATGCTAGATGAAGAAGACTCTAACATTGGGTTAGAAGGACTAATAGAACAGGATGTTATCGCGGTCTCCGAGTCACAAATATCTATGATTTTCTGTCACAACTTTTAGTCTGTTGACTAACTGTGTACACTGGTATCTGTGGATTAAAAACAATCTCCGGCTCAGTCTTAACATTACCCGTCACCCTCTTTTCTATGCGCGATTTTCTTAAGACAACCTTAGCAACACTGCTCGGACTCACACTCTTCACCGGAATCAGTTTGGTTGGATTGTTCACAGTTGTGCTGTTAGCCAGTAATCAAGACAGAAAACCAGAGGTTCAGGATCAGAGCATTCTTACCTTGGATCTAGATAAATCCATTACCGATTCTCGTCCACAGCAATCTCCAAGGGAACTCGTCAATGATGTGATCTCAGGTGATTTTAGTAATAGTATAACCCTTCGGACCGTAACGACAGCGATCGACCAAGCCGCCCAAGATCCCCGCATTGTCGCGCTGTATCTCAAAAGTAATGGCGGTAACAATGAATCTGGTTATGCAACATTGAAAGAAGTCAGGGAAGCTCTAACACGGTTTAAAGCCTCCGGGAAAAAGATTTATGCTCACGATACGCAATGGCGAGAAAAAAAATACTACCTTGCATCAGTGGCGGATAGTATTTCTGTTAATCCCATGGGTGCAATGGAACTGAATGGATTGAGTGCGCAGACTATGTTTTATTCACAAGCTTTAGAGAAGTTTGGAATTGGTGTGCAGGCAGTTTGGCGAGGGAAATATAAATCAGCGATCGAACCCTATGTGCGAAAAAGTAGTAGTCCAGCGAGTAAAGAACAAACAAAATTGCTTTTAGGTGATATTTGGGGCGAATTTCTAGAAACAACGGGCACTTCTCGAAAAATATCGACAAAAACATTACAGACTTTGACCGACACAAAGGGCGTTCTGACGGCTAAAGAAGCAAAAGAGGCCAAATTAGTCGATCGGATTGCCTATCCTGATGAGATTCAAGATGAACTGAAAAAGCTAACGGGCGAAGACAAGAAAACCAAGTCCTATCGCACTATTGGATTGTCACGCTATGCCGAAGCGGTTGCCGATCGGATCAATTCAACTAAAGGCGGCACAGTAGCGGTTATCTATGCTGAGGGAACTATTGTCGATGGCTTGGGCGGTCCCGGAACAATAGGCGGTGACTCGCTTGCGAAAGAATTACGTAAGTTACGGACCAATCCAGACGTGAAAGCTATTGTTTTGCGAATTAACAGTCCAGGTGGGAGTGCAGTTGCTTCAGACATCATTCAGCGCGAAGTGATTTTGGCGAAAAAAGCAAAGCCTTTAGTGGTGTCTATGGGTACGGTGGCTGCCTCTGGTGGATATTGGATTGCCACCTATAGCGATCGGATTTATGCAGAACCAAATACCATTACAGGTTCCATTGGAGTCTTTGGACTATTGCCGAATATTCAAAAGATTGCCAATCAAAATGGTATTACTTGGGATGTTGTAAAGACCGGAAAATTTGCCGATGCAGAAACCCTAAGTCGTCCAAAAACCAAAGAAGAAATTGCAGTAGTGCAGCAAATCATTGGGCAAATTTATGATCAATTTTTAGACAAAGTAGCAGAGTCTCGGAAATTAGACCGATCGAAGGTGAATGAGATCGCCCAAGGTCGAGTTTGGTCAGGTATCGAGGCAAAGAAATTGGGCTTGGTGGATGAAATGGGCGGTCTAGATGCGGCGATTCGGGATGCAGCGAAGCGGGCAAAACTTGGCGATGACTGGCAGGTTAAGGAATTTCCTGAAGCGGAGAGTTTTGAAGAACGACTATTGCAAAATTTCCTAGGCATACATCTTAAAACTCCAGTTTCCCAGGATGCCTTCAGTCAAGAGTTTAAAAGCTTAAAGGCGGACTTTGATCAGTTGAAGACCTTGAATGATCCGCGTGGACTGTACCTGCGGATGCCGGAAAGCTACTCCTTTAAGTGATGGCATAAGTGATGGTAAATTTAAGAGTGATGGTAAATTTAAGTAGTGGCAAATTTAACAGCGTCTCATAGGTATGGATCAGTCAGGTTTCAGGGGATGGTAGGATATGTCGTAGATTATGCTTGATGCCACTTAGGTCGATGGCACTTAGGTCCAATCATTTCGTCATAACCTATTGCACACCTCGTTCGTGAGTTTCCCTGGGATGATTTCTGGATCCTTTTTTGACCGATCGGTCACAGCTTGCCTCATGTTGGTGACGGCGGTACTTTCGGTTTCAGCTCCCCCGGCGCTAGCGCAAAAGGTGGATGCAACGACAGATTCCAGCTCCATGCGATCTCTGGCACAAGATAACAGTATTTTAACGCTCCAAGCGGGCCAAAAAATCGCTCAGGAAGGCACTGCGGCCTACGACAGCGGCAATTTTATATTAGCTGTTAAAAAATTTCAAGAAGCCCGTCAAGTTTTCAATCAGCTCTCTAACTTTCATCAGGAACTCGTTACTGCATTTGCGGGTTTAGATAGCAAAATTTCCGCTAGTGCCCGCGATCGAGCGCTCCGATCGGCTCAAGCCCGCGACGAAGCAACCTACAATCTTGCACGGTCCTATCGCGCATCAAAGCAAGCGGATTTGGCAGTTCCACTTCTTGTACAGGTGCTTAAAAGCCAGCAGGCTCAGCGGGAACTAGGTCAGAAATCTTACACCGAACTGTTGCAAATTGGCTTTGTGGACTTGGCATTCTCGGGACAAAGAGAAGCTGAGAAAAAGCCTGGTGCCACGCCAACTTCGCCAACTCCTATGCCAACGGCAACACCTGAATTGGCACTAGTAAGTTTGGCGGGTGGAACGAACTTGATGAAGGAGGCAGAAACGGCAGTGGCGGCGGGAAATTATGCTTTAGCGCAAACTAAGTTGAAAGAATCGCGAAATTTGTTTAATCAAGTGTCGAACTTTTATCAAGATCTTTCGGCAGTGTTTGCTGGGATTGATACTCCGATCGCCAATAACAGCCGAGATAAGGCGGTTGAAGCGGCTCAAAAGCGGGATGATTCTACCTTCCAATTAGCGTTAGTCCATCGGGCCTTGAATCAGCCTGAAATGTCGGTTCCGTTGCTGGTGCAGGTGCTGAAGAGTCAGCAGGCAACCCGAGTATTGGGTAAGAAAGCCTATGCGCAATTGGTGGAGTTAGGATTCTCGGATATTCCTTATAAACGCTAGATTAATTAATTCGAGTTGGGGGTTGCGACGATCGTTGCAACCCCTTTTTTGTATGGTTTATTCAATATTTTGATGAGGATCATCGGTTCGAGACACCAGAGTTTTGTTTTGCTGTTGGGTTCGATCGAGAGCATGATCATCCCATAGCTGGCCTGAGTCTTTTCCGCATCTAAAAATTGCTTCTGGTAGCTCCATTGAAACCGACGTTTTGACCACAACAGGGTAATATTTATTTATCAGTGTTTTTTATCAGTTCATTCTGCTGACTCCACTGAAGTAAAGCAAGCAAAGAACAGCCTGATTTGATAGCGACGATCGTTATCAAAATAATTTATCCAATTACATTTGATGGAATGACTGAATATGCCTAGTTTCTTGACACAACCCGACGCTAGAACATGCCAGAGTACTTGCATTGCTATGGCGCTTGATCAGACTGAGGACGACATACATGATGTTCGATCAGCGCTTGAAGCGATCGGGGAACCGGGGGACCCTGCCGTAATGGGAGAGTATTTGAGTGCGCGGTTGGGCGATCGGTATAACTTTGAAATCGCAGCTTCGATCAATGACATGATTGGTTGGTTGAAGAAGGGTGAATTTTTAATTACCCATGGATGGTTTACAGATTCGGGGCATGTAATTGGATTAAAGGGTGTGGAGCCAGATCAGAAGACTTTGGGTATTCGCTTTAAGGTCTACGATCCATGGTCCGAGTTTAATTTTACCGATTGGGCCTACGACAACGATTCGATCGGATTTCAGGGTGCTTATTCGGCAAAAGGAATCTATGCTGCCGCAATAGTTGGCGATTCAAAGCATGATTCTGAACTGGTTTATTCTCAAACCAGTTTGGATATAAACCGAGCGGGCGCTTGGATTCATCGTATCCGCAAAAATTGATCTGTTCTGCAATTGATAAATTTTTAACAGTTGGGAGATATTAGAAAGAGCGATCGGTAGTCGTTACCGATCGCTCTTTCTAACTAAATTCTTAAATGATTCTCAAAATTCCAGAATTTTGGAGGACTTTAGATGATTAGTCTCTCCAAAAACGACCTTTCAAACATCCTCTTAGACTAAACGATCGCCATAGACGATCGCAAATGTCGCAATAGTGACAATCAAAGTTACGGGGTAGATAATCCAAGACGCAATATTCAAATACCTAAAGGCTTTCTTACGTCCATCCTTTTCTAGCTTAGTCCCAATTACAGTGACCAAAATCGGGAATAGGCACAAACAGAAGTAAACATAAAACACATATTCCATTGCAACGGTGTAACCGACTTCAGGGAGTTGATTGTTAAAGGATAGTAATAGCACAATCCCTGATAGCAATGCCGAGGCAGGAGCCATCGTGCGTGGTACAAACATTGTATAAGGGAAAAACAGGCAGCAGTAGGTTAAGAGCGATAGTAAAATCAACGGCAGCACATTTTTAGATAGAAACACTAAAGTTTTGCGTTGAAATGTCATGCGAATACTTAACCCAGGGTATTCAATCTGAGCATTAGATTGGACCAAGTCAGGATCGCCTTGTGTGGACGTATTGCGCGAAGAGTCTTGGAAATAGGTAATATCTTTGAAATTCCAAAGTTGCAGTCCTTGAAATGGCTTACTCTCCAGATCTTTAGCTCTAGGCAGTTTCAATCCAACGGTATCGATCGCATAGATCAACCGCTCTGTCGATAAATTGGGATTGTCAAAACGCAGATTTAGTTTTTGCGAATCGAAGGGATAATCACGAAAATCAAAGGCATTCCGAAATTCTCCCCGCACACGGTAGAGGCGATACTTTAAGCCATTGATGACTTGCGATTTAAGCGGCGATTTCCCATCAAATACAGGCGCAGTTGGATTCACGCTGTTAGTAACCGCATCGGGGAATTGGATCTCCGTGGGTTCATCGTTCCCATTATACCGAAACCATACATAAAAATCGGCGGTAAACGTTGTCTTATCAATCCGATTGAGCTTATTGATATCCAGCCCCGCATAAACGACACGCTGCCGCCAAAAGTATTGATCGCCCGATTGAACGATGTTTCCGGCTTGGAGTTCTTTGGGTAAATTAAGCCGTTCAGGATTAGTGATTGGCGTAAATTGTTGGGATGCTGAAATCAGTTTTTGATTTTGGAATTGGGCAAGACGCACAGGCTGATCGCTATTGCGATCGTTGTTGAAATAAAGCAAACCCGTTAAGCCTCTGATGCCCACCTTGCGATTGTTGAGCTTAGACAATGCGTCTCGAACTTGGTCCCGATCGCCCTCTAAACTTCCAGATATTAACTTAGGATTAGCCTTACGAATTGCATCTACTGCGGCGATCGTGGCCTCATAAAACTTAGCCCCGACGTAGGACGGAGTTTTATTGTAGGCTTTCTGATAAGCCGCTAAAAAGTCTTGGGCATCAGCGCCTGCACTATCAAACAAAATTGGCAACGGCACATACATTCCATCGGTAAAGAATCCTGGGGTTTTCTTCTCTTCATCGTACTTTTCAAACCGTTTAGCAAATGATTCCCGGCCTAATGCTTGTTCCCCGAGAAGGCTATTTTTTATGCCCTTTTGTTTAAGCGCCACCAGAAAGTCTTCAGCCACCTCCTCTTTGGACATCGCTAAGAACAAAATTCCCGCTTCAGGCTCGGCAGCGATTTCATTGACGACTTGCTGCACCGATGCTTTGCGATTGTTCGGGTCAGAGTCGATCGCCCAGGTTTTCTGAATTTTACCGTTACCATTGGTTTCAAAGGCAGACTTAATAACTAGAGATTGCGCTTCTTCATTTTTACTAGCTTTGTCATAAATCACACTAGCCGTTTTGGACTGGAGTACTTGCTGTGCGTAAATTGACAGGGTTTTGGCAAGATCTGGATTAGTATAAATACTCCGAAAATAATAAGGACGATCGATCGTCACCTGAGGACTATTCGCCGTACCTGTAATAGCGGGTAATTTACGGGTTTGATAAACGCTACCTGCGGCGATCGAGGCATCAGACGATCGATGACCCAACACGACTAACGCATTACTTTTGGCAATCTCGTTAGCAACTTGAGCGGCACCGTCGGCACTCCCCTGATCATCAAAAACATTTAATTTAAGCTGATGGCCATTGATCCCCTTATCACGATTAATTGCATCAATATAGAGTTTGACGCTATCGACGATTTCTTGACCGCCACTGGCCCCGTCACTCCCTAGAGGTGCGGCTACCGCAATTTCGATCACCTTGCTTTCGGCCCTTAGACTCTGCGGATATAAGCCTCCAAGCGACACCGCAATTAAAAGTGTAGTTAGCGCGATCGTACACAATCGCACAACGGCTCTATTGAAAACTATTTTACTCATCACACTTGGTGTCGTCCTGTTTTAAAGTTAGCTCGTTTTGACACTCCCCGCTCTAAAGAGACGGGGATTCTTAGCTCACTGACCCGACTTAAATTAAGAGCGTTACCGCACCTAACCCAGAGGTCCAATCTCCCTA
>JAYUEW010000132.1:0-21593 GCA_043739045.1 Synechococcales cyanobacterium | reverse complement strand
GCTCTAACCGTTAATAATTTGACCTCCAACCCTTGGGATTCCTATGGTGATTTGCATTGGTGAAATCCTGTTTGATCTGATTTCTGATCAACCGGGTGCAACATTAGAGGACGTTACCGTTTGGATCCCCTATCCCGGCGGTGCGCCTGCAAATGTAGCTTGTGGGGTGCAGCGATTAGGAATTCAGAGCGCATTTATTGGCGGTATTGGTGATGATGCATTGGGATCTGAACTAGTTGCGACGTTGGAAGCCGAGGGTGTCGATCGCACTGGAATTCAGCGAATTAACGGCTACCCAACCCGATCGGTTCTAGTCACACGGGATCAATTGGGCGATCGGACGTTTGCCGCATTTGCCGAGAACCGATCGTCGGATTGCTTTGCAGACACTCGATTGGATGCAGAAAAATTGCCTCTAGAATTATTACGATCGGCCTCTTACCTAGTCACGGGAACCCTCGGTCTTGCGTCTTCGGACACGGCCAAAGCAATTCATCGGGCGATCGATGTAGTTAAAGAATCTGGCGGAGTAATTGTCACAGATCTCAATTGGCGATCGGTTTTTTGGCTAGACTTTAGCGCCGCTCAAATTCCAATTCAGGACATTCTCGCCAAAACTGACATCCTCAAACTGACCGACGATGAAGCAGAATTATTTTTCAACACAGTTGCCCCAGCAGTGATTCACGATCGACTTCCCCATCTGAATGCAATTTTGTTAACTCGCGGCGATGCAGGTTGCGCCTATTGGATAGCGGGACACAGCGGCGAATGTCCGGCCTTTACGGCATCAGTCGAAGATACGACAGGTGCTGGCGATGCCTTTCTAGCTGGGTTTTTATCTCAACACAGGAATCAATCGCTGACAGATACAAATTCGATTCAGTTAGCGATTCGATATGCAAGTGCGGCAGGTGTCTTGGCAACCTTGAAACAGGGGGCGATCGCGGCTCTCCCAACCTCAGCGGAAATTGAGATATTTTTGAGCCTAACTCCAATCTCTCCTCTTCTTTAATCCCCTATGTCTACCGAAATCGAACGTAAATTTCTCACGATCAATGACGATTGGAAAACCCTAGCAACTCCAGTGCCCTATCGCCAAGGTTATATCAACAGCGATCGTGGCCATCATATTTTAATTCACATCAATACCGATCCTGGACGCACTAGTGGCTTCCTCGAAATCCGATCGCCCAAGCTCCCGTTCCCGATCGAGCATCTTATTCCTATTCAAGACGCAATTGCTCTTCAGGAACAACTCTGTTTCGACCTCAAAACGGTTACAGATTCAGGCTGTACCCATCGCACTGGAAGTCTGAGTACAAACGCAGGCCATACGCTCCGATCGAGGATTGCGGGCGATCGGGGGATTTTTACTATTAAGACTAAAACAGTGGGGATCAGCCGATCGGAATTTGAGTTTGAGATTCCGATCGTGGCCGCCGAACAAATGCTGAATACAGTATGCGAACATCCGCAAATTGATAAAACGCGGCGCAAAATTGCCCATGAAGGATTTATTTGGGAGGTTGATGAATTTGCTGGTGAGAATCTTGGCCTAGTCATTGCTGAAATTGAACTCAGCCACGAGGCTCAAAGCTTCACCAAACCCCACTGGATCGGCCCTGAAGTCACAGGCGATCGGCGTTATTACAACTCAGCCCTAGCCAAAAATCCCTTCACTAAATGGCCAAAGGCTTAAAATCTTACTTGAAATTTTAAACTCGTTTCAAAAAACTCTTACCACTCCCAAAATATTCAGTAAAATCGCGAAGACTTCATCCTTCATTCAACTGACGCTTGTCTAGTGCGATCGTTTATGCGAAACCCCAACTCAACCGAAAACTCAGCCCCGATCTCCGCCGTCCCGGTTTCTCTATACCGAGAGATCTGTGGCGAATTGCGAGAGAAATCTGGTCAAGTTGAAACCTTACAACTCAATAACCAACGCATTCTGCAAGAAAATCGGCAGCTTCGCCAAGAAATTCAGCGCCTCGTTCAAATGGTGATGCATACCCACCATCAAGTCACCCAAATCTCTGAATTTCAAACTGACCCAATCGCCAATGGAACAGAAACATTTAATCCAAAATCTAGCCTGAATCATTCAACCGTTTCTGCTACGCCCCCGTCCGCAACATCGCCAACAACCAGGCTTAGTACCACTCAAATGCCAGCCCGATCGATCGCCGCTTCGACTATGGTTCCGTTCTCGACCGTAACCAATAAACGTGAAGACTGGATTACCGGAACCCACGAGCCACCAGCCCAGAGGTTATTTAATCAAACTGTCGCCATCGCTCAAGACCTACGAGGATGGCGATTAGCAATTGTAATTAGTTTAATTATTTTGAGTGCTTTTGGGGCAGGTTTCTTGATTGTGCGTCCTTTGATTAGTCAGTCGCCCTCAAAATGAAAAGCTCTAGTAATGGCGATCGTCAAGATTAGATTGAAGATTTACAAGTATTAATCTGATAGATAAGTAAATATTGATACAGTATTTATACTTCCCTGGATGTTAATACTCTATAGCTAGTAATTTCTAACGATCGCTCTTTTAAGGTCTATTTTAGTGCTTTAAAGTATTCTTTCTTAAAGCAACAAGATTTAGCCCAAAAGTAGTGCATTATAGGGATGAATAAATCAACAATGTTTGGATTAAGGAGAGTCGGATTTTGAAAAAGGTTGAAGCAATCATCCGCCCTTTTAAGTTGGATGAAGTCAAAATTGCCCTTGTTAATGCAGGTGTGGTCGGAATGACGGTTTCCGAAGTGCGAGGCTTCGGTCGTCAGAAAGGTCAGACCGAGCGTTATCGCGGATCTGAGTACACGGTTGAGTTTCTGCAAAAGCTGAAAATTGACATCGTGGTCGAAGATGAGCAAGTCGATATGGTTGTAGACAAAATTGTCACCGCAGCCCGCACTGGTGAAATTGGAGATGGCAAAATCTTTGTTTCTCCCGTAGATAACGTAATTCGGATTCGTACCGGAGAAAAGAACGTCGAAGCAATTTAAATCGTTTCTATTTAAATCCGATATTCACAAACGAGGAGGCGATCATTGAGTACGATCGCCTCCTCGTTTGTTTGCTCATGGTCTAGAAAGTATTTCAAAAGTCGTTTCGTGCCCTATTGAATCACTCCAAATACCCTTGAAAAGAGAGAATTATGAATTTAATTCTGATTCTCTCTTTTTAAAGAGGTAGGAGAACCGGGCTACAACTGTTGTTATAACTCAGCCACTGCCCGCTCAATTAAGCGTCGTGCAAGAGTCTGGGTTCCAGTATGAGTATAGTATTTCACCGAAATATCCAAGAATGCTCCGACATAATCCAGCTTGTCTTCAGAAATCTTTACAAACTTCTGGAGATTGCCCAGCACGTTTTCTTGAGTCAGTCCCTTTTGGTCAACAAAACCCGTCATCCACCCACTCACAGAGTCAAAGCTTTGACCGATGAAGCCGAGTTTGTCACCGCTGTTGTTGCCAGGAATGAGGCTGCTGACGCTTTTAAAGGTGTCATTTTTTTCTAGATCCTTCGGGGTCATATTGTTCAATGTCCCTAGACCTTTGCCGATGAATCCTGGCCCTAAGGGAATTAAGCCATCAAAGCAAATCAATGCAACCATCCGCATCAAAGATTCTCCGCCATAGTCGCCCAGCGCCGCCAGAAAGTCTCCAACGCTGTCGCCAGGGATTCCATTGATTTGGCAATAGGCCACCAACTCGACGACTAGCTTGATGCAGAGGTCAATACTTTGGACCTTCTCGGGTTTTGGAGTCAAATTGTCCAAAAAGCCGAGAAAAGAGATGTCTTGACCGATTTTGTTGGCCATCGCCGCCATACCCAACGCGCCTGCGGCGTTGTCTACAGTCTGGTAGAGCCACATTGCCCGTTGGTAGCCTTCGCCTTCATCATTGTAAAGATAGACAGCCCGTTCGCCGATCGCCTGAATCATGGCTTCGTCACTTTCGCCCGTCACAGACCGGATGGTATTGGTGAACCCGGTGAGGTTTTGCCATTGGCCCGGAATCACAAAATCTAGGGCGTTCAGCGCCATAATTGTCGTGCCACCAGTGGGCAATTGGTCCACTAGTTCAAAGATAGATTTACTCATCGTTCAAAATTCCTAAAATGTAAAAACTGGGATTGCAAAGACTTTGAATAACTCTAAGACTGGAGACGTGTTATTTCAGTTTTGAGAGTCCAGCGAGATCAAATTTTTCAATCCATTCCGTCCGATCTTCTTTATCAAAGGTCGGTGCTTTTGAGATGACTTTGACTTGATAGCGATCGCTGACTAATACGCTGGTTTGGGTCGTGCCCATATCTACCGATGGGTAGCCTGCGATGCTGGCCTTTGCATTGGCAAACTTGGCGGCAGCGGCAGGAAGGCTCTTGGTGTCAGTCACGGCTAGCATGGCCAAGTCTTTACCATCTTTTTTTAGCTTAGCTTCCGCAAATCCTTTTTTCTCTTGAGTATAGACCCGCTCATAGCCATCTTGGCTCTTGGGGAAAAACTTATTAAATTCACCTCCTTTAGTTGCATCCTTTGCCACAGCAGGGGTCGCATTACGAGCGGTGCTGTCTTTTTGGACTTGATCAAATTGCGATGGGGCTTTGGCCTGACAGCCCGAGATCGCTAAGGTAGCGCATAACACAAGAGCCATCACCGCCTTGCGCCAATCAATGCGCCAATCATGTTTAGTCATGGTTAATCTCCATTTCAGTATTCATCCAGAATCTTCGCATGAGGTTCATTCCGCCTAATTATAAGAGTATTTAAGATTGAGTGCGATAGAGGTGGAAATCACAGTTTGATTCAGGATTTCCGTACTATTAGATGACTGTAACGATTTCTAAAGTCAGAATTCATGGATTTAAGGGGTTAGTTTTGAATATCCAGTTGACTTCAATAAAATCACAGGAAAAACACATACACACCTTAAACAAACAAAAATAATTAATTCATTATTTCGATGTGCTTTTGATCAACGATCGGACGTAATATTTGGATCTAAGCTGTTCTGTAATCTGTCATTTCAACCCCGATACCCCATGACCTCATCTCCTGACAACCCCGACGATCGTGAGATTGATCATGTAGTCGATCGTTCTAACCCGGTCGAAGACTCGGCCCAACCCTCTCAAACTAAAGAGCCTGAAAAAGAGCCAACGTTTGTAAAGCTCGCCATGCGCAATATGGTTCGCAAGGGTGGAAAGTCGCTCTTTCACTTTGGACTGACGATCGTGGGTCTCTTATCCGTCCTTGTGGGCCTTGCCTACGTCACTCGTTAGCCAACGCATTGAGCTTAATGCGTATCGAACCAACAATTTCTCAGCCTAAGTTTTCTCAACCCTCAGGACTACTGAAATGCAGGTAGACGTTAGCGTTCAAGGAAAATTTGCCGACGATTACTCACAGCCTTGGCAGGATTGGATCACCGTGTGGATTCGAGAACTAGACCCGGCTAATGCTAAGGGCGAGGCGCTGCATCCGAATGACTTGTACGAGATGAGTTTGCGTTTAACCGATGATGCAGAGGTTCAGAGCCTCAACTATGAGTATCGTCATAAAGATCAGCCGACGGATGTATTGTCCTTTGCGGCGCTAGAAGTAGACTGTCAGTACGACTTACCTGCTGAAGAAGCTCTGTATTTGGGCGATATTGTTATTTCTGTCGAAACCGCAGCAAGACAAGCCGACAATCTAGGGCATCCTATTGAAACCGAACTGACGTGGTTGGCATCCCATGGACTTCTGCATTTACTGGGCTGGGATCATCCGGATGAACCAAGTCTATTGGAAATGTTGAATCAGCAACGCGATCTGCTTCAGGCGATCGGAGTTGAGATTCAGGTGGAGTACTAATCCCATCCCAATCCCTAGCTTCGGGGCAGGGTTCAACTGCTTTTAACGTTCATTCTGTGTAGAGTTCTTTATGTCGCAAGATTTATCCACTCAATCCAAACGTCCCGACTTGAAGCCTGATGCCAAGAAGACGGATGCCAAAATGCAATTCAAACGCGATTCGGCATGGCAAGTGGCTCCGACATTGTGGAGTAGTTTTCGGTATGCAGGCATGGGATTGACCTACGCCTTCCAGACCCAACGAAATTTCCGCATTCACACCATGCTGGGACTTGCGTCGATTACCTTGGGAATCCTCTTGCATTTGACGATGGTTGAGCTGGCGGTGATTGGGTTGACCTGTGGGGCGGTGCTATCAATGGAGCTGTTGAATACGGCGCTTGAGGCGGTGGTGGATTTGACGGTGAAGCAGACCTATCACGATTTGGCCAAGATTGCTAAGGACTGTGCGGCGGCGGCGGTGTTGGTGGCGGCGATCGTGGCGTTGCTGGTCGGGTGCATGTTGATTTTGCCCAAACTATGGATCGTGGTGGTGGCGTTCATCTCACGAGGCTTTATTTAGAAGGACCGCGTAGTATGATCTCACGACTGGTCTTGATGGGAAAAGCGAGTTCTATGATCTTGGTTATTGATAACTACGACAGTTTCACCTACAACTTGGTGCAATATCTGGGGGAGTTGGGCAGCGAATTTACGATCGCTCAAGATATTCAAGTGGTTCGTAATGATGAGATTACACTCGACCAAATTGGCGAGCTGGCCCCCGATGCCATAGTGATTTCTCCGGGTCCAGGAACGCCCGATGATGCGGGGATTTCCCTAAGTGTGATTGAAAAATTTGGCCCAACGATTCCATTATTGGGCGTATGTCTTGGTCATCAAAGTATTGGACAGGTGTATGGCGGGCAGGTGATTTGTGCGCCGGAGCTGATGCATGGCAAGGTGTCAGCGGTGTCCCATACTAATGTCGGCGTTTTTGCTGATTTAGAAAACCCCACTACAGCGACGCGCTATCACAGTTTGATTGTCGATCGATCGAGCTGTCCCGAGGTATTGGAAATTACAGCTTGGGTCGATGATTTGATTATGGGGCTGCGACATCGAGATTATCCCAACCTTCAGGGTGTTCAGTTTCACCCAGAAAGCGTGCTGACAAAATCTGGCAAACAATTATTACGGAACTTTTTACGGGATGCGACGGGTCATAGCTGATCAGTCTAGGTTCTGGGTTCGGTGTCAAAATTGGAATTCGCGATTTGAAATACGGTAGTCTGGCAAATGGTCAATCTGCTGTGTTTTTTCTCAATCTGCGATTCATAAAATGGCCTGTCAAGATAATTTAGTGTGTGAAGGAGACTAGTTTATGAAACGTAGGCAACTGTTGGGATATGTGGGAATGAGTGCGGCAGCGGGCCTATGCACCAGTTTGACGGCAGAACGATCGCTGGGAGAAACAGCGCTTCAGTCAGGTGGGGTCTCAGTCCGATCGTTGGGGCATATGAGCTTTTTACTCACCGGGAGCGGCCAACGTATTTTGGTGAATCCGTTCAAGTCGATGGGCTGTACAGCGGGGTATCCGGCTCCTAAGGTTTCTACGGATTTGGTGTTGATTAGCAGTCAGCTTTTGGATGAAGGGGCGGTTGACGTGGTTCCGGGAAATCCTCAATTGCTGTACGAGGCGGGTGCGTATGATGTGAAGGGGATCAAGTTTCAGGGCATTGCGATTGATCACGATCGTAATGGCGGCAGACGTTTTGGGACAAATATCGCTTGGCGCTGGACACAGGGCGGGGTGACAATGCTCCATTTAGGCGGGGCGGCGGCGGCGATTACCCTAGAGCAAAAGATTCTGATGGGTAGCCCCGATGTGGTGTTTATTCCGGTTGGTGGCGGTCCTAAGGCTTATGATGCAGAAGAAGCAAGAGCGGCAATTAAAGTGTTGAATCCGAGATTAGTGATTCCAATGCAGTATAAAACTGAGGCCGCACAGGGTGAGTGTGAATTGAATAATGTAGATGCGTTCATTTTGTTAATGAGCAGTGTGTCAGTCCGCAAATCTGGCAGTACGATCGATGTCTCTAAGTCGAGTTTGCCAAAGGATGGCTTAATAATTCAGGTCTTGAATGCTTAAGAATCTGGTTTAAAAGTGGTAGGTTCGATCCCCCTAGTCCCCTTCATTGGAATTTAACTCATAGTCCCCCTTCACAAGGGGGATTTAGGGGGATCGAGTTCTGGAGACCAACGAAGCGGCTCAAAGCTAGGGATTTACAATGTAGCTAGATGGAATGGCTGTCGCTTTTCCAGCATTGACTAATGATTGGTAAACGATCGCAGCCACTTCCGCTCGGGTGGCTTCCCGGTTGGGGTTGAGCTGAGTTAGAGATGGATAATTGACTACAATCCGCCGTTGGGTAGCCGCTGCGACAAACCCAGTTGCATACGTAGGAATGGCAGACCCGTCTTTATAGGTTGCCAAAATTGAAACATTGCCTTCCCCAAACTGTAGGCCATTGGCTAGCGCAACTAGGACTTGCACGCGGGGAATACTTTGTTCGGGTTTAAACAAATTGCCGGGATAGCCAGACATGAACCCGCCGCGAGATGCCGCAGTAATTTGGTCAAATCCCCAGAAGGTTCGAGCAACGTCACCAAACACGATCGCATCACGTTTCGGTGCGGGAGCAAAGGCCTTGTTGACGATCGTGGCAAACTGAGCGCGAGTGACGGGAGCTTCGGGCTTAAAGGTCGCATCCGGGAATCCAGTAATCACACCTCTAGTTGCAAGCTGAGCAATATAGGCTTCAGCCCAATGACCTTTCACATCTTTAAAAGATGGAGCACTATTGATGTCTTTGGTTATTACAGTGACATTGCCTCGGATTTTTTTGATGTCTAGGTCATTACCGATCGCAGAAATCGATTGACTGCCAGAATTATTAATGGCCAGCGCACCATTTTCTCTAATCAAGTTATTACCCGTTTGGCTATCGATGCCGATGTCAGGTTTACCGTCCATTGTGATGACAATGCCATCGCGTTGATTATTTCTAATCATATTGCTCCGCAAAATCGGTTGCGCTCGCTCGTTGATGTAGAGACCATCTGTGTTGGAGATGATTTGATTCCCCTCAATTAGGGTTGTGGCTGTTCCACCGATCGCAATACCGAACCCGGTTTCTTGCATGACATTATTACGAATCACTCCAGCAGCAGCCCGAGCTACGGAGATCCCGTTGCCTTCATTTTTAAAAAACAAATTGCCTTCAACCAAGGGAGTGGCCGTGCCTGTCATGAAGATGCCTTCACGTTGACTGTTAGAAAAAGTGTTGTTGACGATCGTGGGATTAGTGGATTCGACCCACACTCCTGTACCACGGGACAGCGGATTAGTAATGCTCAGACCCCGAATAGCACTATCCTGCATCGCAAAAATAGTGACATTTTGACGAGCCAAGGAAACAGTATTAACTTGGCCGCCGCCATTGATAGTTGTAGTTTGGCCCTTAGTGGCTTCGTCGCCGCGCAAAATAATGCCGGGTTTGAGAATCAGGGGGAAAACTTCACCAGAAGCTGCATTGTAGCTCCCCGGTGACATTTGAATCGTGGTGCCGGGTTGAGCTTGCTGTAGTGCGTAGGTAATGGTTTTTAGCGGTGATGCTTCCGCCTTACCCGCTGTCGGAGAATCTTGGCCTGATGTGCCATTGACATACAGCACCATAGTGCCAACTTGGGAAATTTGGATGGCTGCCGATGGGGGGATCGGGACGACGGGCGGCGTTGCGATCGCGGTCCCCGTCATGCCAATGAGTAAGGTGGTGGCTAGACTGAAGGCTCCAATTAAGGGCCTATCCTGAATATTCATAGGGTTCTCTCAATGCAGACTTGCTTGAGAAATATAACTCAACTGTCTGAATTCGAGGCATTCAACCTAGAAATTCGACCCTGTGTGAGCTTATTTCTAAATAGCTAAATCTTTAAATAGTCAAGCCTTCAATACGCAAGAGTTTCGAGAGTTTCTCGCAGGTAGGCATGAACCAGTTTGTCTAAATTTAAGCCTTGCAGTGTTTCAACATCGCATTGTTCCAGTTTCCAGCTTTTGAATCCAGAACTTTCAGAAACGACTTTTTTCAACCCTTCCCAAGACGTTTTCTCGGAAAATTCAGAATTCTGATTGTAAAAATTGGTCATAACTATCTTTGCAACCCGAAGAATATTATGTGAATAGCTGCTTGCAATATTAGCGTTATCGCAGATCTGATGATGTAGAAAGGATAACAGAAACCGTCAAATCCCCTTATGTAAACGATCGCACCGTTCACCTTCCGCAGAGAATCTGGTAAACAGTGCGATCGAACGGAGCAATCGACTACGGCAATTAGCGGCGATCGAACCGTATAAAAGCTGAGATCCATACTGAGATCCGTTAAGACTGAGAGTAGACCTCTAGGACAGGAGTCTCTGAGCGAGCAGCTTTTCGGGCACGAAGCTGACGCAGAAGCATCTCTGTTTCGGCCTGTATCGATAGAAAGCGCTCTTGGTGGTCTGCATGGTACAGAACCTTCATGCGCTCAACAACTTGAGCATAAACGGGGTCTAATTGGGCAGACGGCATCATTTGATTGCTCATAATATTTATTTTCACACCACGCTGTATTGACTGTTTTTTGTTTTTCTCATCATTCGTCCACATTTTCAGGCTTTAGATCGCTTGACACACCTTACCAAATAGCAGGCATCTGCCCAAGACAAAACCAAAACCTGTCTTTTTTCGACCGTCCTGAAGAAAACAGATGACTGAATTAAGTTCGATGTAGATGAACCACATGAGGGAAATCCTACAGCTTTCTATTGAAAATCTAAAACATAATTCTCAAGTAGATGCTGTTCCTTTCAGGTGACGTGGTGAATTGTACAGAAGTTCCAGAGTGCTAGATTGCCCCTATCACTTGCATCATGTCACGCACATATCACTCATATGGCATTTTCCTCCGGCTGATTCGCCCCAAGGGAGCCGGAGCAGGGTAAAATGTATTTCAACTAACCTTCAGAAAAATCCCCTATCGACTGTGACCACTAGCCTCTCTGCTGCTCACGATGCCATCAACCACCGCATACCCGTCGCAAAACGATGGAATGGACTGATTGATGCTTATCGTCCCTATCTCCCAGTGACGGATTCAACGCCTATTATATCTCTGTGCGAAGGAAATACTCCACTGATTCCAGTGCCTTCGATCGCAGCGGAGATTGGTCGTGGAGTCCAAGTCTATATCAAGTACGACGGTCTCAATCCAACGGGTAGCTTCAAGGACAGAGGCATGACGATGGCGGTAACGAAGGCCAAGGAGGCCGGGGCTGAGGCGATTATTTGTGCGAGCACAGGAAATACTTCAGCGGCGGCGGCGGCTTACGCTTGTCGGGGGGGGATGCGGGCGTTTGTTCTTATTCCCGATGGCTATGTTGCCCTAGGGAAACTGGCCCAAGCATTGCTCTATGGGGCTGAGATTTTAGCGATTAAGGGAAATTTCGATCGAGCATTGGAAATTGTTCGCGAAATGTCGGATAATTACCCGATTACACTGGTGAATTCTGTCAATCCTTATCGTCTTCAGGGCCAAAAGACAGCGGCATTTGAGGTCGTGGATGTGTTGGGTGAAGCTCCTGATTGGTTGTGTATTCCGGTGGGAAATGCGGGCAATATCAGTGCCTATTGGATGGGTTTTAATGAATATTATGCAGAGAAGCGCTGTACTAAATTGCCGAAAATGATGGGGTTTCAGGCTTCGGGATCTGCGCCTTTGGTTTCAGGGGAACGGGTCAAAAATCCTGAAACCTTAGCGACGGCAATTCGGATTGGTAATCCGGCAAATTGGCAGAAGGCATTGGATGTACAGGCGGCGAGTGGCGGGCAGTTTCATGCGGTGACGGATGAGGAGATTATTGCCGCTTACCGGAAGCTTGGGGGGAATGAAGGAATTTTCTGTGAGCCAGCGAGTGCGGCATCGGTGGCGGGGCTTTTGAAGGTGAAAGATCAGGTGCCGATGGGGGCGACTGTGGTTTGTGTGTTAACGGGGAATGGGTTGAAGGATCCCGATTCAGCAATTAAGCATAGTGAGAATCAGTTCCATCAAGGTGTTGATTCTGAGCTTGCCGCAGTTGCTAAGGTGATGGGGTTCGCGTAAATAGGTTTGGATTTGAGCTTATTAAATCTTAAATAGCGATAACTTAAATGCGTAATTTTTGGCTCAGCTAAGTCCTCAGGGTGTGGGCTATCAAGGTGTTGATTCTGAGCTTGCCGCAGTTGCTAAGGTGATGGGGTTCGCGTAAATAGATTTGGATTTGAGCTTATTAAATCTTAAATAGCGATAACTTAAATGCGTAATTTTTGGCTCAGCTAAGTCCTCAGGGTGTGGGCTGAGCTGAGTCATTTTTATGCTTTGGTGTCAGAACATCCATTGCATCGGCTAGGGCCATGGTGAGATCTTTTTTGGTTTTCTCATGGGCTAGTTGCTCTTTTTTAAGCGCGGCTAACACGTTATCTCTATCCGTCCAGACTTTGAAGAGTTTGTCTTGGAGGGCGGACATACTGGTGATCCCGTTGATTTGAAGGGCGATCGCGTCATCGCTTAAGGTCGTTGAGAACTCGGGTTGGGTGCGAAGTTGGGCTATTTCAACTTGAAGTTTGTTGATTTGGTCTTGGCGCGTGGTGACATCGCTGCGGCGTTGTTGGCCTTCTGTTTCGTAACGCGATCGCCACGAGTCGGCATTTTGTTGGGCGGCGGCGAGTTCGATCGTTAGATCTCGGACTTGTTGTTGAAGAGATTTGACTTCGTTGAGCCATTGCATCACTTCTTTCGGGTTGGAATTCTGGGTGGGGATTTCTATTGATTCAGGATTCATAGAGGATAAGAAAAAGAAAACTATTTAGAATCATACGAGGCAATCTTGGGAATTCAAATTTAAATATTTACGATTCAATCATTGAATTTCATTCTCTTCTTGCGCCTTTACTCTGATTTCCAATTTTGGGCAGCTTGAGCCAGAACATAAGCTGATACGGTTTGGATTTCTTCGGGAGTGAGCCGATCGCGATAGGCCGACATATTGCCTTTGCCAACCGTAACAAGGTTAACGATCGCATCTTGGGTATCTACTTTATTTTTCTGAAGGGCTTTGAGTTTAAGATTTTTGCCGCGTCTAATAATGTTTCCACCGCCTGCATGACAGCCCGCACATTGAGCTTCAAAAAGTTGTGATCCGTTTAGGGGAATGGCTTGAGCGCTGGGAATATCAAGTAGTAACATCACCATCAACAAACCGCAGAGATATGTGGCGAGTTGGTACAATCTGGTGCGGTCCATTAATATTTGGAACCCAGACATTTGATTGGGGATGAACATGTCCAATTTACCCTTACAGAACAGTACTTTAGGTGCTTTTATTAGTGTAGTTGGATTAAGGCTAGAATTTCTGGAAATGATCGTGGTTGATAAAAAAGTAACCTCAGAGATATCTCCAAGGCTACTTAAAATAAATCTAGAGTCAATTCAAAATCTACAACTCCAAAGTCGAACCGATCGATCAAAGCTATGCTTCAACCACTTCTTCAGTTGTGATTTCCATGGATGCTACAGGTGTGCCTTGCTCTTTCAGCTTCTCACGATATTTAGCAGCCATTTCTTCAGCTTGATCAAACACAGCTTGACGGTTCTTCACCATGTCACCCGGTTCTGGTTCAAGTTGTTTGGTGGAAAGCGAAATCCGACCACGTTCTGCATCTAGGTCGATGATCATCACCTTAACTTCGTCGTTCACATTAAACACACTGTGAGGCATGTCGATGTGATCGTGGGAAATTTCGGAAATGTGCAGCAGTCCACTGACTCCGCCGATGTCGATGAATGCACCGTAAGGCTTGATTCCACGAACAGTTCCGATGACGACTTCGCCAACTTCCAGGCGGTTCATCTTACGTTCGACTAGTGCACGACGATGGCTGAGGACTAGGCGGTTCCGCTCTTCATCCACTTCCAAGAATTTGAGAGGCAACTCTTCGCCAACCAACTCTTCTTTCGGTTTGCGGGTGCTGATGTGGGAACCGGGGATGAATCCACGCAATCCTTCGATGCGAACCAGTGCGCCGCCTCGGTTGGTAGCGAAGACCAATGAGCGTACTGTCGCATCTTCGGCTTGAAGTTGACGAACTCGCTCCCAAGCGCGCATGTATTCGATGCGACGAATGGAAAGCGTGAGTTGTCCGTCTTCATTTTCATCAGCCAAGATGAAAAATTCACGAGTCTCATTCGATTGCAGCACTTCTTCGGGTGCGTCAATGCGATTGATGGACATTTCTTGAATGGGGATGTATGCGGCAGTTTTCGCTCCGATGTCAATCAGCGCGCCCCGTGGCTCAAGGCTGAATACTGTTCCGGCTACAACATCTCCAGGACTGAAGTGGTAGTCATACTTATCCAATAGGGCAGCGAAATCTTCGTGTGTAAAACCGACATCGACTTTGGGCTTCGTATTCTGACTGAACATGCTAACGAGTTCCTAGTTATTTTTTGGCAAAATTCGCCTCCTGTTAGATGTGCCTGTGAAACTTGACGAAAACAATGGGGCAAGATTTACTCGCATTGCATTAATGTTTGTTCCACGACTTACACCTGCATCCTGGCAAAGGGTTCAGTACTCTCATAAAGAGGACTAGCTTCCCAGGATTAACTTGGACGTTTCAAGGGTTTACAAGAGGTCGATTGTACCGCATTGGTGGATTCTTTACCAGATAGGTGTGACCTCTCCAGTGTGAAACAACACAAAATTAGGAATTTACTAAGCGGTGAGTCGATCTGAACATTTGGTTTTGGTTGATTGATCCACACTTTTACCTGAGTGTCAAATATGAGGGACGCGTTACTTAGGATGCAATTTTGATTGTTAATAAACTAACAACAGCATAACGCACCGTTATCGTTGTGTTAAGTAGTGGACTCCTACTTAAACTAGGGTTTAAATATTAATTTAGCTCTGGATGCCTTTGAGGAAGTGAGTATAATTGCAAGTAATGCGGGTAACTCTGTATGAGGAATTTTTGACTGAGTTCGTGATTTGGATTGCAATCAGGCTATGCAACTACCGCAGAAAACAATTTTGGTGATTGAGGATGAATTTTCGATTCGCCAACATATTGTTGAAACCCTTAAATTAAATCAATTCCAAACGCTTGATGCTGAAGATGGTGCGTCTGGATTGATCTTGGCGCGGCGTTGCCGTCCGGACTTAATTTTGTGTGATGTGCGGATGCCTCATGTGGATGGCTATGAAGTTTTGGCGGAAATTCAGCAGGATCCGGATTTGGCGACGATTCCGTTTATTTTTTTGACGGCGAGGGCGAGCTATGAAGAGGTGCGTCGTGGGATGAATCTGGGGGCCGATGATTATTTGCTCAAGCCTTGTCGGACTCAGGATTTGATTGGGGCGATCGAATCGATGATTCGGAAGTACGAGATGATGAATCGGAATCACTTGAAGCAGGTTCGAGATTTTAAGATGCAGCTTGCTCAGATTTCGCATTGGGATATGATGACGGACTTGCCGAATCGATCGTCGTTTCAGGAGCATTTGAGGACGTTGTGTAATCGTTCGGATAGTGAGGGTGGTGATATTGCTTCTGTGGCGATGTTGTCGATTAAGGTGAGGAGCTATCGCAGTGTTTGTTTGACATTTGGTCAGGAGTCGGGCGATCGATTTTTGAAGTTGCTGGCCGATCGGTTAATGATTGCGGCCAGTCCTGGATTGGTGGGTCGGTTATCGGAGGATGTTTTTGGGGTGGTATTGGAAAATGCGGGTCAGTCTGTGACGATTAGTGAGTTTACGCAGACGTTGTTGGGCATTTTGAATACTCCTTATCCACCGCTTGAGAAGACCTTACGAATTCAGTGTGATGTAGGTATTTCAATGTATCCGCAACAGGCATTGAACGCAGAGGCACTAATGGTTCAATCTAGTATGGCGATGAGTTGGTGCTGCACGCAGATGACGACAGGGTTTCGATTCTACAATCCGGCGATCGCTAATTTGGAGGCGGAACGGTATTTGATGACGACGGATTTGGCAACTGCGATTGAGCGATCGCAGTTGGAATTGTATTATCAGCCGCAGATTGACTTGGCGACGGGTAAATTGATTGGAGTTGAGGCGTTGGCGCGGTGGAATGATCTAAAACGCGGTGCTGTGTCGCCCGAATCGTTTATTGGAGTGGCGGAGGAGTCGGGATTGATTGTGCCATTGGGGGAATGGGCATTGCGATCGGGCTGCCAGCAATTGATGGCCTGGTCTAAGTATTTAACGGTTCCAATTACGATGTCGGTTAATTTATCGATGCGGCAGTTTCAATGTCCAAAATTGGTGGATCTGATCAATACTGTGCTGGAAGAGACTGGGTTGGATCCGGGGCTTTTGGTGTTGGAGTTAACGGAAAGTTGTGTGATGAAGAACTTAGATGCGACGGTGCAGAAGCTGTTGCAGTTGAAACGGTTGGGTGTGAAGCTGGCGATCGATGATTTTGGCACAGGGTATTCATCGCTGAGTTATTTGGGGCAGTTGCCGATCGATGAGTTGAAGATTGACCAGTCATTTGTCAGACAGATTAATTGCGATCGGAATGCAATGCTGATTTCTAGCAGTATTATCTCGATGGCGCGGAGTCTGGAGCTAAGGATTGTGGCGGAGGGGATTGAGACTCAGGGACAATTAGATTTTCTGAAGAGTGAGGGTTGTCATGTGGGGCAGGGCTTTTTCTATTCCAAGCCGCTAACGTCGGCGGCAATGGCGCATTGGTTTAATCACTTTCAGGGCGTGTTGTGTTGACATGAGAAACTTTCACACCAAAGGGAATGATCCAATCTTGAGTTAGTTTCAATTCCAACGTTTGACCGGGTTGAATTGTCGCAACCTTCGGAGCCGTCACATAGGACGCGATCGCACCTGCCGCTGCTCCGCCGATCGCACTGCCCCCACTCAATCCGCCAATCAACACGCCTGCCAACACGCCAATCCCCGAGTTCTGAAGCAGACTCCGCTCAGAAGGACTTCGTGCTCCACCTAAATTGGGAGACTCAGCAATCAACGAGATCAGTTGTCCCTGAATCACAATAGACTCCGCCACAAACCGATTTGTCCCGCCTTCAAACGCACCATAAACCGTGGTTCCTTCTGGCGCAATTGTCATGCCATTACGATCGCGAATGGCCGACTGAAGCACCAACATTTCCTTACGTGAACCATCTTTGACGCTCAAGGATGAAATTCCTGTGTACCTTACTGTTAACGCCGTTCCCGAGGGCAAACCTGTACGCCCATCATTAGCCGTCATCGTCACAATGTCAGTGGTTGGAACGGTTGCGAAAATGGGCGCAGGTTGCGATGACTGGGGCGGTGTCGCCAATCGTAATGGCTGCCCAAAACTAATCACATCAGGCTGGGCAGATGACGGATTGGATGCGATCGGATTGCGGTCTACAGGTTGAGCGATGCCTGCTGCTGGAAAAATACTGGGCTGTATTGCGGGCTGTGACGTGAATTTCGGCATGATCGGTTGCGGCTGCATTTGCGACGGTGCGGGTTGGGGCACTCGATCGGGCAATGGAAATGCCGTTGGGGTCGAATTTGGGACGATCGTCGGGACTAGGTTGGGGAGCACATTTGGTGCGATCGGTTGTTGAACTCTGGGTTGTGCTACGGGAGAAATCGTGGATAGCGGCGGTACTGAGACGGTTGTGGGTTGAGGCACAGTCGGTGTCACTGTCGGCAATGAATCCGGTAGGACCAGGCCATCACCTGTTTTTGCAAAGACTTGGGAATCGGGAGTGAAGACTGTGATGGGGGGAGTGGGGACGCTTGGGAACAAAGTGCTGGGGGGGGGTGGAACGTTTAGAACTTGCGACGCTAATGTAGGAGAAGGGTTTGGTCGTTCAAAGGTTAGAACTTGTGGTGTTTCGATCGGTTCTGCGACCGAAATTTTTGGAAGCTCTATCGTCGGTTTAGGAACCGAAATCGCGACTGATTTCACCGTTTCTAATTTTGGCGGTGCTGGCTTTACGGTCTCCAACTTTGGCAACACGACTGGCTTTAGAGAACCGTTTGGCGACCCAATTGCAGGCGACACAGGAGTAAAACCAGTAGAACCGGGCTTCTGCGAAAGCAAAACTGAAGACATTCCCGGTGGCAACTCTTCGAGCTTTGGCGGAGTCGCAGGTTGAATGCTCCCCAACCGAGAACCAAGACTAGGAGCAGAAGCATTGCCAGAATCATCGGATTTTGCTGGGGGAACTGCGATCGGAATGCTCTGCGAAACGGGAGCCGTTGGCACTACTAGGGTTTGAGTCTGGGTTTTAAGCTGGATTTGAAATGGCGTGCTGCTTCCCGGCGTGCTGCTTCCCGACGTGCTATTGGCTGCCCCACTTCCCGAACTATTAACCAATGGGCGCAAGGTCCAAACATCACTCGTACTTCTATTACCATCCCCTAGTCGATCGATCGCCACCTGACCTTTTGCAAACACTGTACTCGGGAACATATATAAAGTCACCCGCGTGAGCGATGGCTGAAGCTGTACTACCGTAATCCGTTGAACGGGGCCGGAGGTATAACTCATCTCTGGGGGGGCATTTCCAATTTGCGTATTGACTAAATCCACCACAATTCGCGCAGGCTGAGCCATTAAAAAGTGACGGGGTTTAACGCCATCTTCGATTTCAAATTCAACTTGCCCCTTCTCTGGATCATATTTCCAGCCATCAATTCCCATGGCGATCGCACTACTTCCGATCGTCAACACACTGCCCAACACCAAGACCGCCCCAAACGCGATCGTTCCAAATCTGTTAATTACGGCTTGAGCAATGGTGAAGGGAATGATTTTCTGTGAAGACGAATTGTTAAAGGAATTACGCAGCAATGAAGATGGCATAGGGTCAAACCTGGAATTTCCGCGTGACGGTGGCCAAAATGAGGAACTAAACGCACGGAGAATCTACACCTAGCGACGCTATATCTAGCGCATATTCTCTCAATTGCCTACCAAGATAGCCCCAAGTTTTGACTTTGCACGAAAATCTTCGGACGATCGCTCCAAACCCAGGAATTCAAAAATCTCAGAGTCTGATGGACTGAGTACTAAAAAACGATCGCGATCGACCCTCGAATTTGATTAAGCAGAACGATCGGCTCGATCGTTGGTTCTGTATAGTGCCTAATTTTGGAATTTTTAGCAGACTAGCAATATTCTTTATCACGGGAATATACTGAAGTAGTCGCTCTAACGATCCCAATTTCGGCACTTATGCTTACAAATTGTCGGTCTAAGACCCATAAAGTGGACTTCGTTTTGAATTACGTTTCTACGAGTGAGCGTTTGCCAACAGTATTTATGCCGGTGTCTCCTCCACCATATTTGAACGGAGGGCCAGCAGATTATTTGTCTTGGGTTATCGAATCAAAAGACACTGAGTTCACTCCTTCATTATGTGCTGAATGGCTCGAAGGCCGTCTGCCGCGTCCTGTTGAAGATATTGAACAATGGCCGCAGGAATAACAAAACTCCGTCACCGCGAAAGTCATCAACAGCGCCACAACAAGGCGCTGCACCCGACCTCCTACAGCTTCGCTCCTTCGTTCTGCTCCTCACTTCGTCGCTACGCTTCCGGCGGGTGAGCTTGGTCGTTAGGTGGCAGAAATTCAAAAATTTCAGAGCTTGGAGCCGATTCCGAATTTGGAATTACTGCTTAATCCCTCGCATCCCTCAACGATAAAATATCCCGTATGGTCTGCGCATATCGATCGTCACTCAACACCGCCACCGAGTCCGAAGCGTCAATTTTAGGGTGTAACGTAGTCCACGATCGACATCCACTATAGACAGGCTCGAATGGAATTTCCACCGATTCTTTTAACCGAAATACCCGAAGAAAGACCACCGTCAACGCCAAGTTCGGTTTCCATTTCAGTCGCATTTCCGTAAAATCTTCATTCCAGATATGGTGCGGCATCAACCGATCGAGCGGCCCTTGTTCCTTTAACTCGTACTGATGCGTAACGATCGCCCAAGCCCCAATGGAAACCAAATCGGGATGCCAACCGGGTGCAACTGTCGTCACGAGATTCCTATACTGCGGTTTGAGTAACTCCGGTTTCTGATGTTCATAGGTCGGATACAGCCAAAATGGTCTACTGTCCACCTTAAACCCCGCCTCCCGAATTCCGCCCTTCCGAAGCAACACCACTGTTTCTGCGGCAATCAAAGCATCAACAGCCACGGCCCATTCTTTGAGTGCAGCTTGAAATGGCTGTGATAACGGATTGCCCATATCACTTCCCAAATTTCAGAGCGAAAAAAGTCCTGACAAACATAATCAATGGATACAGCACACCCACCAAACCTAGCCAGCCCAAGCCCTGAGCAAAAAGCTTCCCGATCCTCTTTGAGTCTGCGTCTCCTGCACGATCGCCCGCCGTTGCCATAAACCGAGAACTGAGCGTCAACAGCACTATGCCGCCAATCCCGTAGACCAGACTCCAAGGAAACCAGGTCCGCCGCAATATCCCAGACGGATCAAATCCTTCCACGATCGAAGGCAGAAACAGCAACCCTAGAAATTCAGCCGCCACCCAAAGCGTCAGGGACTCAACCAAGTCCCGACGCTGACCTTCTTCTGACGAAAAACGACCCATAATTAGCCCATAATTGATAAATATTCAAAGTCCAACTAACTTGAAAACCTTTAGCTTTTCTCAAGCCTCTTCCTATGCTGGAGAGACGATCGCTGCTTTAGCATAGAGGGAGAGCGACAATCTGAACATCTTGTGGAATGATCTGTTTCAAACCACCCTGTTCAGGCATTGACATTCTTATCAACTGTAATTGTACTCATCTATAACTTTGTAGGACAGGATTTTTAAAATGACAGCCCACGATTTATTTACCCTCGCGCTCATGCTCAGCCCCGGCTTACTCCTATCTGCATTGGTCATGGCGACTTTTGCGGCGGGCGGCTAGACCTTGCCTCAATAATTACGCTTTTACGCCATCCCGATTTCTGTCAGTCGCTGTTGCAGAAAGCGTCCGGCAGTGATGGGTGGAAATTTTACATCGCCTTCCATTACACAGCTTGCTAATGGTGTTAAGTCAGTCATCGGGTGGGTATGAACAAAAAATGGCATGGAAAAACGCCGATCGCGTTGATTATCAGGATTCACAACGCGGTGAGTCGTGCTCTTGAATCGGCTATTGGTTCGCCATTGCAACATGTCACCGCTGTCCACAATCACCGACCCAGGCAAGGCATCGATCGGCTCCCAAACCCCATCTCGCAAGAGTTCCAATCCGCTAGCGGTCGCAGTGGGCAACAACGTAATCAAATTAATATCCTCATGGGGTGCCGATCGCAGACTCCCTAACGGTGCAGTTTTTTCCATTGGAGGATAGTGAATTACCCGTAAAATACTGTCGCCACCCGGTTGATAAATCGCGTTTAGAGGCTCGCCTAAAAAATCTGCGATCGCCGCCAATAACCATTGAGCACAGTGATCTAGTTGTGAATACAACACACTCAAGGCCGGGGAAAACTCTGGGACTTCGACGGGGACAAGGTTCGGCTGTACATCAGGGTTTCCCACATGCCAAAACTCCTTGAGATCCGGATGGGGTGAGTCTTTCGCATGTTCC
>JAYUEW010000131.1:0-4939 GCA_043739045.1 Synechococcales cyanobacterium | reverse complement strand
CGGAATCGGGGCCGCCATCGGTGGATATGCCGGAGACGCATTACCAACCGCCAAAGTTATTTCTCAGGTGTGCGATCGGCTGATTACCCATCCAAACGTGATGAATGGCGCACAACTCTACTGGAACTTGCCGAATACGCTGTATACCGAAGGCTATGCCCTTGACCAATTTGCCGCAGGCCACTGGAACCTGCGCCCCGTCCACCAAAACAAAATTGGACTATTAATAGATAGCGGTACTGAACCCGATTTAATTGCCCGCCATCTCCAAGCCGCCGATGCTGCCCGCGCCACCCTCGGTCTCACCCTCACCGACTATGTTTTGACGGATGAACCGCTTAATGTGGGCATTCAAAGCGCTGAGTCTGGGGCAACTTGGGGCACAATTGGCAACCCCGATAGCCTGTTACGTGCTGCTGATAAATTGATTAATCAAGCTGGGGCAACGGCGATCGCGGTCATTGCTAGATTTCCAGAAGATCTGCCGGAAAACGCGCTCCATGACTACCGACATGGCCAAGGCGTTGATCCCTTAGCCGGAGCCGAAGCCGTCATTAGTCATCTAATCGTCCGTCACTTCAAAATTCCCTGTGCCCATGCCCCGGCCCTCTCGCCGCTTGAACTCGACATCGGTATTTCTCCAAAATCTGCTGCTGAAGAACTTGGCCATACTTTTTTACCCTGTGTTTTGGTGGGCCTTAGCCGCGCTCCGCAATTTGTCATGGCCAATCCTATAGCGGGTAATCCTATGGAGGCTAAGGGCTTCGATCGCCTCGACTCCGATCGTCCCCAATTCACCGACATTCACCGAAATCAAGTCAACGCCCTAGTCTTACCAGAAAGCGCTTGCGGGGGGAGCGCCCTGTTGCACTTAAGCCAAACATCGACCCAAATTATCACCGTGCGAGAAAATACAAGTCGGATGCAAGTCACGCCCGCAGATCTGGGAATCCGATCGATTTCAGTCAATTCTTACCTCGAAGCAATAGGAGTTCTCGTCGCCCACCGAAGCGGGATTTCCCCAGCCGCCCTCGGTCCCAAAATCGATCGGATTCGATGTCTTTAGGTCGTTCTGCGACGTTTCCCATGACTTCACGATGGCGCACTCCATTACAATGAAATCATAACAACTATCCCCTTAATCTCTTCTATCCGGTTAATTTATATGCAACCCATGTCCCGATCGCAAATCTTGTTGGTTCTAGGAGTCACCGCGATCGTCCTGTTGGGCATTGCTAAAACCTGGACTTATTTTGGTGCGGTCCAAATTCTCAGAGTTTTCTGGAATCCAGTTCATGCGCTCTGGGGTTTGGGACTTGCTGTTGTTATTACGATCGCTAGTACCATCATTTATACCCTTTGGGACGATTATCGTAAAAGCGCTGACTACTACCTAGACTTGATCTTAAGACCCCTCGCACTCCCGGATTTAATCTGGATTGGACTGCTGCCGGGACTGAGTGAAGAACTTCTGTTTCGCGGTGTGATGTTGCCAGAGTTTGGATTGGATTGGGTGGGTGTTGTGCTGTCGAGCCTGTGTTTTGGGGCGATGCATTTGAGTAGCTTGAAACAATGGTCCTACGTGATGTGGGCGGCGTTTATCGGCGCAGTCTTCGCTTGGAGTGCTCTGATCAGCGGAAATCTCTTGGTCCCGATCGTGGCCCACATTTTCACCAATCTAATTTCTGCGATCGTCTGGAAAATTCGCCAGCCTAGTCCCGCTTCCTAACCAATGGATTGACATTTAATGTGCGTATCATTTTTTACTAAGGGTGAAATATAAGGTTTAATGTTTTTTCTAGCATCAGGAGATGAAACGATCGTTGGCACAGCCTCCTGAAGGAATCGTCCCCAATTTAAAATCCTCTCAAAGCGATTATCTGTAGGTATTCAAGCAAGATTCTGATTTTCTCAGAGGGAAGATTACTTAACATTAGGTTGCTCTCCCTAATCTATGTATTTGTAGTATAAAAGGGTGCTTTTCTACTACAAATGAAAAGCAAAACTATGCAATGATTACGGAGATGAATAGCGTTAAGTTATGCATTATTTTTATCTCGACCCGTTAGCTCTATAAGTTTCGCTAACATTCCTACGCACTCAAATTATCTCAAGTCATAAATTTAAGCCATAAATTCCTGTATCTAGACAATGCAGCAGCTTTTACTCTAATGACCTCTACCCCCCACTCTTCACCCCATGACTACTTGTGAAGCTATCATCCAACAGTCCCGACTTCTCCATCATTGGCTCGAAGCCATTCCCTTTATTGATTACCACGGCTGGCAAATTCGAGCCTGTCCTGAGAGTGACCGCTGGGTTTGGGAAATTGTTGAGCCGCCAGAGTTCGGCAATAGCTATTTTGAATCCGGCGAAGTCTATCCAAACCGATCGCGGGCGTTACTTTCTGCTCGACGGTTAATTATTAGATTATCAGTTACCCAAGCGCTTTCTCCAGTTCTAGAGGACTTCTGTAAATCGGGAACCCTCAATGCTGAAGAAACCCACAACTTGCTTCATAGTATCCATTCCGAAGGATTCACCCCGATCGCAACCTAATCGCGACTTAAACGGTGATGAACTCAGCCTCTAGGGCTTCCTGAAAATTTGATAATTTATTATTTATTCCTCTGACCGCCCACTAACAATTAGCCTAAAAATCATTTTAAATCCCGATGAGTGAAGGGTTTCGCTTGATCTCCCACATAGGTCGCAGCGATGTGCCCGTTGCCAACCATTTGATATTTATAAGTCACTAATCCTTCTAGTCCAACAGGACCACGGGGCGGCATTTTTTGCGTACTAATGCCAACTTCTGCCCCAAATCCATAGCGGAATCCGTCGGCAAATCGGGTTGAGCAATTTTGGTAAACACCTGCCGCATCGACTTCGGCTAAAAACTGCGCGGCAGCTTGGCCATCTTCCGTGACGATCGCCTCCGTATGGCGAGATCCATAGCGCGTAATATGTTCAATTGCTTCGTTTATGTTGTTGACAATCCGAATGGATAAGATCAGTTCACCATATTCAGTCATCCAATCTTCATCCGTCGCTGGAGTTGCATTAGCCAGAATCTTACAAGTCGCCTCATCCCCGCGCAATTCAACGCCACACTTATTCAATGCGATCGCCACCTGTGGTAGAAATGTCGCCGCAATTGATTCATGGACTAACAAAGTTTCGATCGCATTACAGGCGGCTGGATATTGGGTTTTGGAATCAATCACGATCGGAATTGCTTTTACAAAATCGGCGGCTTTATCAACATACAAATGACAAATCCCATCTGCATGACCCAATACTGGAATTCGGGTATTATTTTGCACAAATTGTACAAATGAATTTGAACCACGGGGAATAATCAAATCTACATAGGCATCCAGTTTTAACAATTCAAACGTCTCTTCCCTCGTTGTCAAAAGCTGAACTAGGCTAGCATCAAGACCCACCGCATCAAGCCCTGCATGAATCGCTTTTACCAACGCCACACACGATCGGACCGCCTCCTTGCCCCCTTTTAAAATCAAACCATTTCCTGATTTTATCGCCAAGCTAGAAATTTGCATCACCGCATCAGGTCGCGCCTCAAAAATCACCCCCAACACCCCCATCGGACAACTGACGCGCTTCATCACTAGCCCAGCATCTAGTTCGCGGTGGATTTGTAATTCGCCGATCGGGTCCGCTAGTTTCACCACATCCCGCACGCCTGCGATCGCCCCATTGAGCTTAGTGCGATCGAGTTTTAGCCTTGCATACAGCGCCGATGAAATCTGATCTTCAACTGCTGCCGCACAATCTGCTTCATTCGCCGCCACAATCTCATCAGCATGACTCAACAATGCATTTGCGATAGATTCCAGCGCTTCATTTCGCCGCTCAATTGGCTCTAGTGCCAACGATCGAGCACTGGTGCGAGTCTTCTGGGCGAGAGTAACAAGGTTAGGGGCAACAAAAATGGGGGCGGCGGTCATGGGATGCTCGGTTACGCAAGAACTAGATTAAAGAGTATAGAACATCATCACACCGCTAGATCTGGGAACACTTAGCAAGAAATAATTAGATAGTAGTGGCAAGGACGGAATTCTGTGGAGGAACGATCGTATTGGTTGGGCTATGTCGAACAAGATGGTTCATTTTGGCGTTTGATAAAAGTATGATTTAGTACTCATAATTCTGAAGAGTTCGGCGGGACTTGTACAGATTGGAAAACGCGCTCAATATGTTCAAACATTTCATCTCTAACCCGAGCGCTAACAGCACAGTACTGAAGCTTCGCAAAAAATGTAGCAAAGAGAAGCTCTGGACATAATGCAACTACTGATCTCACGAAGGAGATAAGATCAACAAAAATGACATTAACACCTCTCGTAATCAAGACAGATTGTGCAACCTGTTCAAGAGATGAACCAACACACATTCCATTCACTCCAATGATGAACGTAATTGACTTCAAACCATATTGACTTGCTTTGAAAGCAGCGTGATCAACATCCTGTTCACTAAACTGCTTGTCTTTAACCTCAACTGCCACAAAGATTTTACCGTTTTTCCTGATGTCTACATCTGCCACTTCATTGGAAGAAGCTCCACTTTGATTGACCGGATGGACAGTGACTTCAAAGCCTTCAAATTGGTCAAAATACATGGATAAGATAGTCCCTGATACGATCGCAGCAACTTGCCCCTCGATCGATCGTGTGACAAACGCATCAATAAATTCAATAATTTTTAAGTGCGAGTCCGCTGATTCTGAACGTTGAGGAAAAAGCTCAGTTCGGGATGTTTGTCTTGCGATCGCATACCGTATTGCAGTACAAAGACAATTAAAAGCTTGCTCAGATGTTTCTAGATTAGTCAGAATTTTATGCAGGATAAGCAAAAGCGCTCTATCCTTGCCAGCTCTCACCGCATTTGACAGAGATATGATCGGAAAACG
>JAYUEW010000130.1:0-4491 GCA_043739045.1 Synechococcales cyanobacterium | reverse complement strand
ATTAATTTTCAGGTGTTATGTCATGGATTTATCTTCATTTGGTTTCTTTTCGTCGTTACGATCGGAGCACAGTCGTCAAAGTTTTGCAGTGATTGGTTTGGGACGGTTTGGGCGAGCGGTTTGTTCGACCTTGACTAAACAAGGGTATGACGTGTTGGCGGTGGATTCGGATGAGTTGAAGGTATCGCAGGCCTTGCTCGATCGGGTGGTGGCCCATGCGATCGTGGTGGATTCGACTCAAGTTGTGGCGTTGAAAGAAGCGGGAATTTTAGAACAAGAAACGGTGATTGTTGCGATCGGGAACTTTATTCAAGAGAGCATTATTACCACATTGAATGTCAAAGAAGGGGGTGTGCCCAATGTAGTGGCCAAAGCATCATCGGAGATTCATGAGACGTTACTGCGTAAGGTGGGCGCAGATCACGTTATATTCCCCGAACATGAGGCGGGGTGTAATTTGGCGTTGTCATTAACCAAGCCTGGAATTTTAGACAGGTTGGATCTAGATGCGGACAATAGCATTGTTGAAATCGTGGTGCCGGAGAAGTTTCATGGGAAAACCATTGCTGAATTGCAATTACGATCGCGTTATGGCTTGAATATGTTGGCTTACAGTCAAAATGGTAAGTTCAATGTTAATCCTGATCCGAATACTGCGCTAATGAAAGGTAATGCGATCGTGGTGATTGGAACGAATAAAGACATCGATCGATTGCCAATTTAATTGCAATTAGTCTAGATCTCTACCTGTTATTAATTCCCATGCAAACGCCTGAACCCCAAATCGCCGTACCCCAAATCGCTCAGCAACGATCGTTACTTTTTCTCGTGCCTGGAACCACGGGAGGTTTTTTTTGTGGCGGATTGTTTGCTGAATTAAAGGCGATGAAACTGGCTCAGCAAGTGACTTACGCGGAGGTTGTGACCTATCGACAGCGCGAAGAGAATACTTTATTTTTGCCCGATTTGTTACGTCAGGGAATACGGTCCGATCGGATTTTTGTGGTGAGTTGGGGGTTTGATGTTCCGAAGTTAATTGGGCAATTGAAGGGACATCATGTGGTTTACCATGCCCACAGTGCAGGATATGGATTTCGGTTACCGCCTAATGTCCCAATTTTGACGGTCAGCCGAAATACTATGGGATATTGGGGACAATATGCACCCCATTCGCTGATTTACTATTTACCGAATCAGATTTCAGATGAATTCTCAAATCGTAATTTACCTCGCGATATTGATGTCTTGGTGCAAGCTCGAAAAAGCTCAGATTATGTGTTGCGATCGCTTGTCCCTGCCTTAAAAAAACAATTCAATGTAGAATTGATTTCTGGATTTGTCTCAGATTTAGGTGAATTGTTTAACCGATCGCGAGTTTACCTGTATGATTCTGCGGAATATTGGGCACAACACCGCGTTAGTGAAGGCTTCGGGTTACCGCCTATGGAGGCAATGGCCTCAGGGTGTCATGTGTTTTCTAGTGTTAATCATGCACTTTCGGACTATTTAGATCCGGGATTTAATGCTCATAAGATTGCAAATTACAGTACTGGCTATGATGTTCAACGCATTATGGCTATAGTGAATTCCTCTAGTCCTTTTGAATTATCGAATGATATTCTAGAGGAATACCGATCGGACAATATTGTGTTGCGATGGACTGTAATTTTAAAAGAACTCAATCAGTTTTTTGATTATGCAGAAAACAATGCAGGCGATTTAGTTGAAATTAGTGAGTTTAGATTAAATCAATTACGTGTGCGATCGTTTTTGCGGAAAATCAAACAAAAAATTAAACGATAGAATTGTTTGATTTAACGATCGGACAAATGGTCAGACAAATAATCGGCTGTCGATTCTACCAATGCTATTGTACTTTCGTAGTCCATTCGGGTTGGGCCTAAAATACTGACGCTGCCCAATGGAACTGAATCGCGGCTGTAATTTGATGAAATTAAGGTGCAAGCTTGAATGGGTTCTAAGGGATTTTCAGACCCAATTCGTACTGTCACCCGCCGATCGCCCTGTTCAAAAATTAAAGGGATCAACTGCTGTTGGTCTTCTTCTAGTAAATGCAAAATAGTTTGTAAATGCTGTAATTCGCTGAACTCTGGTTGACGCAGGACATCAGCCACACCACTCATCATCATTTGAGTCGGCATCACCGATTGGGTAAACCGCCGATCGAGTTCCTGAAACATGGATTGAACCAATTGACCATAGGATTCAAACTCTAATCCCAATTCGCCCCAATCCAATTGCTGAAGCTCCGATAACGATCGATCTTTCAATTTGGCATTCAGAAAATTCGATACAATTTGTAATTCACGTTCTAATAAATCCAAATCTAAATCCCTATTACTTTTCAAGGGAACCATCACCGATTCAGTCTCATAATTCGCCATCACCACGACCATCATGATGCGCGTATGGTCTACTCGGACTAATTGTAAATGTTTGATTTCGGTGATCCGATTCAATGGCAATGTAATTAATGTAATGTAACCGCTTAACGTCGCTAGAATCTGCGCCGCACCTTTGAATACTGCTTCCATGCTCCAGTTATGGCCCTGAAGCCGATCGCTCAAAATCTGATCTACGGATCTTGAATGGGACGGCAGGGGCTGGAGCAACCGATCGACATAAATGCGATAGCCGGAATCCGACGGAATGCGCCCCGCTGAGATATGAGGCTGGTAAAGCAAGCCCGCTTTCTCTAGAAATCCCATGGCATTCCGCACCGTTGCAGAACTTGCCCGCAAAGAATACTCCTTAACCAAGACTTCGGAACCAACGGGTTCGGCGGTGGCGACATAGTGGCGAACTGTGGCCCACAGCACTTGTTGCTGACGTGCATTGAGGGAAATAGGGTTCGTCATTCGGGTTAAGATTTGACTAAATCTCAGCTTTTTTACTAAGATAGCAGATCCGAACTGGAATTAGTATTGTGGAATGCGGCTATCAACTTGAATGGAATAGGCATCAATTCCACCGGAGATATTTTTGACATTCGCAAACCCTTGCCCAATAAGCCATTGACACATTTGGGCCGATCGCATTCCATGGTGGCACAGCACTAATGTTTCGAGTTCTGAGTCTAGGTGACTATGAATATCAGTTGACCAAGACTCGGATGCGCTGAGGGGGAGATGTTTAAATCCTGGAAGCGATGCGATCGAGAGTTCTTGGAGTTCACGCACATCCACCAGTTGAATGGATTCACCTAATGCTATTTTTTCGGCAAGTTCTTGAACGGTAATCTGCGGCAAGCTAGACATAATCTAAATAATAAATCTGGTTTCAATTTAGCCTAACATTGAACGATCGGCTCTATTCAAAATTAGGGTGTTGTATAAATTATGCATCTAAAAATCTAACAGGAAGGTTTGATAAGATTCGGTGTTGAATGTTTTGGCAGCTGGATTTGCGATCGCTCCTTGATCTGACGGTGCGAGGGGATTTTTTTGCGCTAAATTTTCTTGTAGAGTTGCTGTTATAGCGGCTTGGTCAGCAAGCTGAATCAGACGTGCTTTAATTTGAATTTGTCTAAATTCTAACGTTTCAAGCTCTTTTTCGAGACGACTTTTTTCGATCGCGATTTGATACCGTTCTAAATGCAGCCGAGACTCAGTTTGAGCGCGGGGCATGGTGCTGATTCTTGGCGGCGTAACGATGGGGCGACGGTTCATTGTGAGTTTCCTGACTTTAGCCATTACTTAGCGGGTTTTTTCAGGGTTCCCTGTTTTGCATGATGACTATCGTGCTAATTCGTCAATTTAAAGAAAATAATACGTTCACTTTGGTCAGTACTTTGTACTCAGATATTTTATTTAAATGCCGGGATACGATCGGGATCTTTGCCATGATTCGATGTATGAGATTCAAATTGCTTTATTCTTTTTCCTTTAATTCGTCTCGCAACCAAATCCATCCCATTACCGCCATAATTGCCATCAAGATAATCGAGCATCCAACCACTTGATAAAATTCTGTGGAATGGGATCCCAGGATTAAGATTTGAGTCAGGACAGGATTATTAAGAGTGGTCATGGGTTTTCTTACAGGATAACCGATCGGACAGTCGATCGAATCAATGCTTGTCTTGTGGGGTAATCGCAGAAAATCTCAGCTTAGGCATAGCCACAAAATTCAGCAGAATATCTTCATCATAACGTTCGCGATCGGCTCCCCCATCCCTTATCTATCCATTAAGATTAGGCTAGCAGAATACTTTGATATCCTAATCACTCGATCGAGCGTTATGAACAAGGCACTTCAACTTCCAAGACCCTTCACAAAACCTGCTTGGCTCCAACAGTTGCAGTGGGTTGCGGATCCAGTGGACTATATGGAAACTGCCGCTCAGACCTGTCCCGATATTTTCCAAGCCAATGTGGTGGGATTTGGGGGAGGGTTGGTGTTTGTGAATCAACCGCAAGCGATTCAGGAGATACTGACCCGCGATACGACGATCGGATCTCGCGTTGGTCT
>JAYUEW010000129.1:0-10228 GCA_043739045.1 Synechococcales cyanobacterium | reverse complement strand
GCTGTGGAAAATTTAAAATCTCAGGATGAATTTGGGCTTCTTTGGCTGCAAGTTCAATTTCAGTTTGAGTTGCATTTGGCATTCCGTAAGCAATATTGGCTCGAATTGAGGTACTAAACAAAAAGCTCTCTTGCGGAACATAAGCGATCGCACCTCGCAAATCTTGCAATCGAATCCGAGTCAAATCATGGCCATCTAAAAACAATTGACCGGGAGCAATATCCAGCAAACGCGGAATGCTATTGGCCAATGTCGATTTGCCCGAACCCACTTCACCCACGATCGCAACCGTTTCGCCCGGTGCAATTGTAAAGGTGACATCTTTCAACGCAGGTGCAGTTTCGGTTGTGCTCCTAGAATGATAGTAGGTGAGGTTTTGAGCGCGAAGTTCACCTTTAATTTGTTCAGAAGGCACCACAATTGCATCATCAGTATCTTTGATTTTGGGTTCAACGGATAGAATCGCTTCAATCCGATCGAGGCTGACTGTGCCGCGTTGATAGGCTGTAATTGTGAATCCCATTAGTGCCGTTGGAAATGCCAATTGGCTCACAAAAATCAATAGGGTAATCAAATCTTCAAGCCCAATTTCACCCTTCTCAATGGCTGGGCCACCAAACCACAAAATAATTAAGTTACTACCATAGGCCAAGGCGGATAGAAGTGGAAACAAAAATGTGCGGGTTTGGGCCGATCGTAAACTCACATCAAATAATGTTTCATTCATCTCATCAAATGCGCGACGTTCATTCTCCTCTTGGGCATATATCTTAATTAGTGCAATACCGCTTAGATCTTCTTGAATTAATTCACTTAAATCAGAGAGGGATTCCTGAACTTCCTGTTGCTGAGTTCGCAGTTTATTACTAAACAAATTCACCACGAGTAATACCAATGGATAAACACTAAGTGCCAGTAAACTTAGTTTAAGATTCAATGAGAACATTGCCGGAAGCGTAAATGCATAGGCAAAGACAATATTTGCCGTACTGAGCAATGCAAACCCCATGAGCCGACGAATACTATCTACATCGCTAGTGGCACGGTTGATCAAATCTCCGATCGTATTACTGGCAAAATAAGAGGGTTCGAGACGTAGTAAATGTTCAAATATTTTTTGTTTTAAATCAAACTCTACGGACCGACCCACGCCAAACAGTCGCATCCGCGAAAACAATCGAATCGCCCACATAACACTTGCCATGAGAACCACCAATCCAGCATGATAGAGCACCCTATCCATGGTGAATGTGACTTGCAATTCTTTAAGTGCCTTGCGAATTTCTAAGGGAATAGCGATCGCCAGTCCATTCACGAGCATTAATGCGAAGATCCCTTGCAGAGCCTTCGTCGAATGAGGCCGCAAATAACTAATCAACCGTTGAAATTGCGACGATCGTGCCATGACGTTGGGATTTCCTATCAAAATTCAAGACTTATCATTCTAGCCCATCTCGTGACTCTACATTTATCATAGAGAGAGCGAAAATAAGTCTTAGGTTTGCACTGTTGGGGCTGAAGTATTGGGTTTGAAGTATTAGGTCTGAAGTATTAGGTTTATATTATGGCGATCGATTCCGGTTTACAACTTCAAGATATTGGTGAGCAGGAATTGTTAAAACGTCTGCAGCGCTTTTGTCCGGCGGAGGTGATTGGGGATGATGGTGCTGTTCTTGAGATTGCGGGGCAGTGCGGGGCGAGCCGATTGGTGGTGACGACGGATGTATTGGTGGATGGTGTCCATTTTAGCGTGGGGTTGGAAAATCCGATTATGACTACGCCTCCTCATGCGGCGGGTTGGCGATCGGCGGCGGCTAATCTTTCTGATCTCGCGGCTATGGGTGCAACGGCAGAGAGTATTACGATCGGGTTGAGCGTGCCGTCAGAGATCCCGGTGCAATGGATTGAGGAAATTTATCAAGGGATTGCGGATTGTTTGAACCCGTGGCAGGTGTCTATTGTGGGCGGTGATGTGGTGCGATCGCGACAGTTATCTTTGGCTATTACAGCGATCGGTTCGGTTGATTCGGCTAAAGTGATTCGGCGCAATGGTGCAAAATTGGGCGATCGGATTGTGATGACGGGAATTCATGGACGATCTAGAGTGGGCTTAGCGTTGCTGTTGGGACGTGATTTGTCATTGTCCGATCGGGCAGCGTGGATTAAGGCCCATCAATATCCGCAACCTCGATTAGATTTGGTTTCGCAACTCCCTAATCCGACACCTGCTGGTATGGATTCGAGTGATGGTTTGGCGGATGCAGTGCTACAGATTTGTCGGGCAAGTGGTGTGGGGGCCGTTCTTGAAGAGTCTAGTATTTTGAATCATCCCGAAATTAAAGAATTGATCACGATTGTCGGATTACACCAAGCGTTGGATTGGGTTTTGTATGGTGGTGAAGATTTTGAATTAATTTTGTGTATGTCGCCAGAGCAAGCGAATGAATTCTGTGAACTAACGAAAAGTATTCCGATCGGGACTATTACAAATACAGAAAATGTATTGATACAAGACGATATGGGGGGGCTTCGATCGCTTTCTTTAAATCAAGGATTTCAACATTTCCCGTGAATTAGTAGTCAATTACGATCGTCCTTTCATTGGGGCAAAAGACCCGATCCCCCTAGTCCCCTTAAAAAGGGGGAACTAGAATTGAATTTCATAGTCCCCCTTCACAAGGGGGATTTAGGGGGATCTCCGTCAGTATCTAAATCAAATCTACCTCCACAACACCTGTCGTATCAATGACCTTTACAAATCCCTTCTCCGCATCACTAAATGCTTCAAAACTCTGCTGCTGCAAAACACTAACATCCGCATCCGCAATATCTCCCGTCCGCGCTGCAACCCGTGCCGTCAAGATATCCATCGGTGCATCACAATGAACAATAGTCACCGGAATCCCCGTTGCTAACACAGGAGTCCGCAAGGCAAGGCGATCGTACTTCCCATCCAATATCACCGTATGACCTTGAGATGCGAGTAATAGGCCAAGATTAAGCAACCGATCGTAGGTTCTCTGAGTCATTTCAGGACTATAAATATCAGCCGTTCCCGTTTGCTCAATTGGAATATTTGCCAGATGTTTACGCACTGCATCCGATCGTAAATGAATTGCATTCTGGGCACGAGCGATCGCTTTCGCTGTGGTGCTTTTACCAGAACCCGAAAGCCCCGCCATTACAATCAATCGACCATTTTTAGCCGCAGTATAGTCATAGGCCAGACGATAGTAATCCGCCGCTGTTTTAGCCGCTGATTCTTTGACATCAGCCGGAATGGTTGGATCATCTAATAAAAATGATGTAACCTTAGCGCGGACATAGGCTTGACGGCTGAGATATAGCGGTAAAACCTGCACGCCTTCATAATCTCCAGTTTGTTCCAAATAGGTATTTAGCAATAGATTTGCAAAGTCCGATCGGTCCCGCGCATCCAAATCCATACAAACAAATGCCAAATCATACATCGTGTCCACAAACCGAAATGGTTCATTGAATTCAATGCAATCAAACAACAACATTTCACCTTGCCAATAGGCAATATTTCGTAGATGAAGGTCTCCATGGCATTCCCGGATTTTGTCTGCACTCACGCGAGATTCAAATACAGCCGCTTTTTCAACAAAGAAACGATCGCTATAGGCTTTAGTCCCGTCCCACTGGGCCTGAGTTTGGGCACGATCGATATACCCAACACTTTGAGCATAGTTTTCATCATAAGCTTGACGAATCGCTTCAACCGTTCCAAAGGTACGAATATAATCGTTGCTTTCGGACTTAGCGTGGAATGTTGCTAGTTCTTTAGCCAAGGTGATGATCAATTCGTCAGTGAGTTCACCTTTATCAAACATTTCACTCAATAGCGCTGTTTGCGGAAACTGCTGCATTTTTACCGCAGGTTCCACCACCACGCCCTCACCACCGATTTGGAACCGATCGCCAACTTGAGTTATGGATTCCACGCCGAGGTAGAGTTTCCCGGCCCCGCGCTGATTGAGCCGTACTTCTTCTTGGGCAAAATGTTGGCGTTTTTCAAGTGTGGAGAAGTCTAGAAACCCGTAGTTAACCGGCTTTTTAAGTTTGTAAACATAGTCTCCAGTCAAGAACACATAGGAGATGTGCGTTTGAATCAATTCGATCGGTTCAGTTACAGCATGGGGATAAAAATCCGGCTTAAGCATCGCCTGAATCACAGCGGGCAGGGCACTATCAGTCATGGGGCATTCCTCAAAATAGTCTGGGGATTTCCCCATAGCATCTTTAAAATACCGGAAATTTGGCCCAAAAATTCCAACATCATCAAAGATTTATACTAATTTTCCATCCAATTTATGGATCTTAGGGCTGCATTTTTATCTCAATTATGAAACAGAGTTCTCCTATACTTTAGAATGATCAATGAGTCATTAATTGCCACAGTTCAGAGTGAAGGAGTCGATCGGTGAAACGTAAACAGTTTGTGCAAACCGCCTTAGCAAGCGCCACAGCCGCGACCGCCCTGACCGCTTGTAGAACCCGAGGTGCTGGAAATCAAGCCAGTTCGACAGGTGCGCTTCCGACTCTGAATTGGCAAATGGCGACAAGCTGGCCTGTTTCATTGGATACGATTTTTGGTGGGGCGACGACCTTAAGCGATCGGGTGGCGGCCTTAACAGGGGGCAAGTTTAAAATTACACCCCGATCGGCAGGTGAAATAGCCCCACCCCTCGAAGTTTTGAATGTTGTATCTCAAGGTGCTGTGCCCTGCGGACATACTGCTGGTTATTACTATGTCGGCAAAACCCCCGCAGCAGCCTTTGGAACCTCTCTTCCCTTTGGCTTCACTGCTCAACAACAGAATGCTTGGCTCTATGAAGGCGGGGGATTGAAATTGCTTCAGGAACTCTATGCCAAGAAGTTTGGGGTGATTCAATTTCCCTGTGGCAATACCGGGGCACAAATGGGCGGCTGGTTTCGTAAAGAGATTTCGACCGTGAATGATCTGAAGGGATTGAAAATGCGGATTCCGGGATTGGGCGGCAAAGTGATGAGTAAACTCGGGGTGACGGTCCAGACGCTGCCGGGGGGCGAAATTTTTCAAGCATTACAAACTGGGGCAATTGATGCGGCAGAATGGGTCGGTCCCTATGATGATGAAAAACTTGGATTGCAAAAGGTCGCGCAATATTACTACTATCCGGGTTGGTGGGAACCCGGCCCAACCTTAGAACTACAAATCAATCTTCAGGCATGGCAGAAACTCCCGAAGGAATACAAAGATGCGATTCAAACAGCGGCCTACGAATCAAATATAACGATGTTAGCTAAGTACGATACTCGCAACAATGAAGCCCTTCAGCGTTTAATTCAGAATGGTGTAAAGCTTCGTTCCTACAGTGATGAGATTTTGAATGCGGCGGAAAAAGCATCCTTTGAATTATACGAGGAGTATTCAGCAAAGGATGCAGATTTTAAACTGATATTTGAACAATGGAAGGCATTTCGCGATCGGATTTATGCCTGGAACAATATCAATGAAGGGGGCTTTATCCGTCATAGCTACGGCAAAATAATGCGCTAACGATAGGGCGATCGCAAATCTTGGACTAGCAAAGCCTAATCTTGGAATACTAGATACAGTGAAACACCAAGGTCGCTCCAATGGTCAACTACACGTTGCCAAATTTCCATCATCGTTTTCCAGCTTAAGGGTTCAGCTTTCGCCAACCGATCGGCAGCAGAATACAACACCATGATGCAATCGCCCTCCTCCCATTCCAAATCAGTCAAACAATCTACAACCGCATCCCAATTCCCACCAAAATAATCCGGAAATTCAAATGTCTTAGCCAATTCAGTAAAGTAACTCGCCTCGCCTTGCGCCTTACGACCATTGAATTCAATTACATCGAATCCCCATTCTATACAATCTCGAATAAATGTCGGACGATCGGTCTCACTATCAATGGAATAAAAGCCCGGAAGTTGCTCCATAGCATCCAAAGAGAATTCTTGAGTTGGTAAATGCGAAGAAATAGTCATTAGAAATAGCTCCTGAATTTAGCCGGGATAAGAGAACACAATTGGTCATCGCTTGGGACTAGCGGGAAGCTGAATCAGTGCAAAGGTAGCATAGTGATCGCCAGTGTAATAGTACTGGCGTTGTTGACTGGCGACGATTCTCCGTGCCTCGCGATTTCTAGCACCGGGGGTTGGAACGGTATATTCCCGGTAGTAACCCCGCGTGGCAACAGGCAATCGCTTCTCAAAATTACCAAAAACACTTCCATCTTTTTGTGGATAAGGAAACGGCCCGCCGCGCTGGATTAAACCTAATGTAGTTTTGGCTTCAGGTGGAAGCTGGTTTAGGGAAACTCTCCGAATGGCGGAGGTGGTGGTGGATAAGGACGATCGGTTCATCATCACGTCGGACGTAATCGTGTTAGACATAGCTGTCGGCACCGCAGCACCGCCCATCAGCCCAAAATATGATCCAATAGAGACTCCAACAGCCAAAATTGCACGAGATGCCGACCCGATCGCAACATTCATACCCAAACTACTCCACACCAGCAATAAACAATGAGCTTAATTTTACTCTAGGATAGAGGGCGAAATAAATTAGAATTTTAGATTATAGATTAGGAAGTTGATTTTATGGATACTCCAGAGCAACTACTATGGAGCTTAGGATTAATCGTGGGAGCCGTCGGGCTTTCAGTGTGGCAGCGGCTTGACCTTACAATGCCGATTTTGATCGCAGTGGGCCGATCGATTTTGCAAATGATTGTTTTTTGTTATCTACTGGCCATAGTATTTGCATTACATTCACCCTGGGCAACCGCGATCGCCGCCCTAACTTTAATTGTTATTTCTACTCTGCTCTCTAAAAATCAAATTAACAATAGGATTCCATTCTTATTCCCAATGTTGACCGGAATTCTACTCTTCAGTAGCGTTATTACCTTGACCTATACCCATCTATTTGTAACGCCCAATTGGAGCTGGTTTGAAGCCCGATCGGTTTTGCCATTTTTAGGAATTATTCTCAGTAGCATGGGCGCTAGTACTAGTGCCGTCACCCAACTGATTAAACGCTTGAATACCCATCGCCTCGAAATCGAAACCCACCTCAGCCTCGGCGCAACCCCAAAACAATCGATCGCACAATATCAACGGGATGCGGTGCGCAGTGCCGTCTTGCCCCAAATCAGTGCCTTGACAATTTTGGGATTAGGACTCTTGCCAACTTTTATGTCAGGCGAGTTGATAGCAGGCTTGGATCCATTGCAGGCGGGAGCCTATCAACTTTTAATTCTATTTATGTCACTATTTGCAACATTATTAACAACAATATTGCTCACCCAAACGATTTCACGGCAATTTCTGACCAAGGATGCCCAATTGCTCACTTGGTGAGGCACAGTAAGTGAGCAATACTAAATAGCCTGATTTTAATAATAACGATGCACCTCACTCTACAAATCATCTAATATTTCATTCAGCGAATTGCAGCAGGCACTAAAGCCACCAGAACTGCCTCATTTTAGCTTCACTATTACAAAGCTACCGTTGATGGGTGGTGGAGTGTCGAACAGGGCAAATTATCAATCACGGCTAAATCACGGCTAAATCACGGCTACGGCCATGCCAGCGGTTGTTTAATGCGGTCTTTGTTAAATCATTTGTTTCAAATTCCAGGAACCCCTTGGCAACTTGATAAAATTTACACAGAAATTACGCAAAGCTCAATCACTAGAACAATACAAACAAGAGTAAACAAGATTTTCCAGAACTTTGGGCGTTTCACGATCTCATTCCGCCTGTGACCCAATCTTCACCCGACTCTCGACAGACTTTACCGGAGCAAGACCTATGTCCATGATGCAGCGATCGATTCTTGACCATTCCCCGCCGATTGAATCCTCAACATTTGAGCCAATTCTTCAAGCTAACCTCTACATTTTGCGGCTTTTTGTCTCCTCTCGCCACTCGTCCACCGAACTCGCGTTGCGCAATCTCCATCGAGCTTTAGAACGATCGTTATTGCAGCCCTACACATTACAAGTGGTCGATATTTCCAAACATCCCGAACAAGCTGAATCCGATCAAGTCACTGCAACCCCCACATTAATGCGGGTCCATCCATTGCCATTACGACGGATTGTTGGACATTTGGAACATGATGACCAATTGCTTCATTTACTCACCGAACTCGATCTGGAAAGCTATTGATCATGCCACCACGGCAGACCTCCGAGAACTAAATAAAAACGGCCACTCCTGCAAGCAACTGTTCTATCGGGAGATTCACTCTGGCTTATCAATCAGACCGATCGTCCAATCAAGGGAAACTCTAGTTTTCCTGGGAATCTGCCGCAGAGGGTTGGGGTGTTGTTTCATTCAGCGGACGAATAGAGACAATCTGGCCACCCAAACGGCTCATTTGTTGCATGAACTCGCTCATTCGATTAAAAGCTACTGGCATCATGACCGTGCTGCTTTTACGAATAGCGTGCTTGTCTTGTTCAGTCCGATCGGTTTGACGGAGTCCTGCGACTTCATAGATAAAGACCCGACTGTCACCAAAAGGATTGGATCCCAAAATAGAACGGCCTAACATATGCAAGCTTCTCCGCTGGATTTTAGAGTTATTTTTTACAGTGTGGGTGATTTTTAAGGGCGCAAGTCTTGCGCCCTAGCATTCATGTGAGGAGAGATTTGTACGTTTCTCTATTTCACAATCTCTATTTCACAATCTTTATTTCACAAGCGTGACGCTGGCAACTTTACCGCCGAGCTTATTGATGCGTTGAAGCGTACTGTTGAGTTGCTCGTAAGGAACAATGTACTCAGTATTGCTGCGACGCACTTTAGGATAGCGCGGACGGCTAATGGCCGCGACTTCGATGCGATATTGACGGGTAGATCCATACATTGCCGGAGCAAAGACCCCTTGAGGCATGGTTCCTTTTGCTGAAGCTTGGTAAGCCCAACCTGGTGCACCACTGCCCGCCATACTGCGTACCGTCGATGCCCGCCCTTGTGCCAAGTCTACGGCTAAGTGAGAGTTTGCACCCTCGAAGTGAGACTTGTCGCTGGTGGCATAGCCGCGATACAACTGGAACATTCGGGGAAAGCCCACCGTTTTTTGTCCCGTCTGAGTCGCGAATCCTCGGTAGTAAGGCACCGTGAAATCACCAAAACTGGCATCATACTCCGCTGAATCCAGATAGGAATCGATATCTGCTTCGTAGCCTTCATTTTGATAGCGATCGAGATGTTCAATCACTTCCGCTTCATCGTAGGGCGCACGTCCCAATAGATGTTTAAAGTTCAGCTCGATTACCCTGGTGTGGAAATGGGGATAGAGGAACTTAGCTTTGTACAATTCTGACTTCGCCAATGCTCGTACAAATTCACGCACCGACAATTGACCATTGTTTAACAATGATTCCATCGCCGTGAGCCGATCGGCCTTCAACAAATATCCATTGCCTAGAACATGACGATAGACCGCATCAATCACAGTTTTTGCTTCAGCAGGCGTATGCTTCAGGCGCAGTTCAATGGGTTGCGTGTTGTCAAAGGCCGCACTTCCTAAACGAGTAGCAGCAGTTGTAATAGCCACAGAGGATTCTCCTGGGTTAATTGATTATTTTTAGGCGGGGGTAATTCCTACAATCCGGCTACCCCGTTGATTCAGCCGTTGCATTGTGGCAGACAACTGTTCATAGGGCACAAGGTATTCACTAACACCGCGCCGAATTTGAGTCGTGCGGGAACTGGCTCCCTGGGACACCCGAAGGCGATACAGTTGGCCTCGCTGGCCGCCATGTACCCCCATCAGGTCACCGCCCATGGTGCTGGATCTCAGTGGACTTGTGCTATTCATAGCGAGTTCAGCCGTTAATTGACCTTTGCCTTTGCCTTGAGCACGATCGCTGCTGGCATGGCCCCGATACAGTTGGAAGAGACGATTAAATCCAACGGTTTTTTGACCTAGTGGGGTGCCAAATCCCTTGTGGGAGGGGACAATCCATCGACCAAAGTTAGAATTATATTCATCAGAATCTATATAGGAATTGATTTCTGCTTCATAGCCCTTCTCCATATAGAGCATGACATGTTCCGAGATTTCTGCCTGGTTCGCTGGTGCGCGACCTAAAAGGTGTTTGAAATTCAATTCAATAAATCGAATTTGGTAGTTTTCATACAAGAATTTCTTCCGGTATAACTCTGACAT
>JAYUEW010000128.1:0-10654 GCA_043739045.1 Synechococcales cyanobacterium | reverse complement strand
TTTACGTAAACAAATTGCATTACTGGGTCAACTTTTAGAAGAAATCCGTCAAGGTGGAGTCGATCGTTCCTCCCGTTTACAATCTCGGCCTGGGGCAATCCTAGACAACAATCCAGAACAGCGAATTCTCATGGTAGATCCCGATCGTGAATATGTAACAGAACTCATGGCGGCTGGGCATCGTTGGGGATTAGAAATTATAAGGACAACCAGTTCGTCAGCGGCCCGAGAGTCGATCGCCCGAGTCCGGCCTGATATGCTACTAGTGGATTGTTCATCGGGCACCCTGGATAATATTTCTCTGCTCCAAATGTTTCGGGCGCGCTGTCCCTCCGTGCCGATTTGTATTTTGGCAGATGGAGATGCTGTGGATCGTGTGGCCATTGAAGAACTTGGAGGCCATGGGTTTTATCGCAAATCAATTCCCAAAAATGTTCTATTACAGCGTATTCAAGAATCTCTACCCACGAGACAATCGCGGAATCTGATCATGGGTGCAAAGGTTTTAGTGGTGGATGACGATCGGGTGATGCTAGCATTTTTGAAAGGAATTTTAGAGCCTTGGGGGTTTCAGGTCACACTTTGTAACGATCCGCGTGAATGTTTATCATTAATTAAACGCGATCGTCCAGATTTATTAATATTAGATTTGGAAATGCCTCAAATTAATGGATTAGTGCTTTGTGAACAATTACGCTCGCAGCCCGAGACGGCATTACTACCAATTTTAGTTCTCACCGCCCATAAAGATTTGGAAAACATTCAAAAAGTATATTCAGTGGGTGCCGATGACTTTGTTGGTAAACCCGTTATTACGCCAGAGTTGATGACCCGAATTTTTAATCGATTAGAACGATCGGACTTGGTTAAACAGCAAACTCAACGGGATCCACTGACTCAGTTATTGAATCGCTCGGGTTCATTGATTAGATTTGTATCGATTATTAATAGAGCCATTGAAGCTCATCAGCCGTTGTGTTTTGGATTGGTCACTGTAGAATCGATCGTTCAGCTAAATCGGACGCTGGGGTATGGAGAGAGCGATCGAATTTTAAGCTGGGTCGCAAAACAGCTATTGACGCTGAGTTATCGGGATACTGTAATTGCACGATGGGAGAATGGAGAATTTGTCGTGATGATGCCGGGATTAACCGCACAAGCAGGCGATCGAGTCCTACGTCAATCCATTATGGCGATGAAATCCAATCTAACGGGTGTGGCTTTTGGATTGGGAGTTGTCTGTTTAGATGGTGAATCAAGATCTGAATCTGAAGATCGCACCAAAACGATCGCGGCTTTGTACCGATCGGCTGTTAAGACGTTGCGGATAATTTAATATTCTTTATTTATTATGATCACTCCATGATCCCTTAAAAAATTAGGAAGCCGATCGGATTGCGATCGACTCCCTAATAAATTCAATACATTCAAGTAACAGCTAGGATTTTAAACTCCTCAGATCCAATTACTTTTTGTTGTTAAATGGTTTGACCCATTCACGAAGCTGATCTGCTGCCACATCGCGGCCACCTAAGCCAAAGGCGATCGCAATCGCAACAGCCACCGCGCCGAGTAATAAACCAAAAGCCAAGTTGACAATATTGGTCGAAACACCCGCACGCTCAAGCGCGATCGCACCGGAGAACGCCAAGATTACAATACGAGCAACATTGGCCAACGTATGTGATTCAGGCATTCCCGAGCTACGGACCAGTTTGGCTGAAAGATTTGCAAGGTATAGACCCACCGCAAAAATCAACACCCCTACCAAGACTTGACCCGAGATCGCCAATAACGAAGTCGAAACTACTTTCAACGCAGGCAAGTTCAAGACATCGACCGCCGCAACTGACGCAACGAGCATTGTGCCGACGAGGACAACCACACCCGCAATTTGGGACGGCGTTTGAGTCCCTTCTTCGATCGCATCCCCCGATCGTTGAATCCCCAACCACACCAATACATTGTCAAAGCCAAAGCCCTGCAACAAACTGGAAACCAATTCGGCCAAGAATTTACCAACAAAGTACGACACGGCCAAAATTGCGCCAGCGGTGAAAATCTGCGGAATCGCGTTCATCACACTGTTCAGCATGTTGGTCGCAGGAGTCGCGATTGCCGGAATTTCCAACGCGCCCAATGCAGCCGTTATCGTCGGGATCAAAATAAGGACATAGGTCGTCAAGCCAGCCAAACCAGATAGCGATTGACCCGTAGCTGCTTGATTCAAACCAACTCTCGCACCGATCGAATCTGCACCCGCTGCCGCCGCTAAGTTCGAGACAATTCCACGAACGATATTGGCAATAAACCAACCCGTCGCGCCAATAATCACCGCTTTCAAAATCTTCGGTAAGGCACTCAGAATTTGATTCAATAGGTCATTCACTGGACCTAGAGATGCTTTCAGCCCCAATGTGTCAAGAATGAGTGGTAAGAAAAAGAGAATAACGAAATAGAAGATAGCAGTGGCTAAAGTCTCGCTGAGAAGAACAGGGTTTGTACTCGACGCGCTCGTGACCTTGCTGTCAAGATCAAATGCCCTAGCCGATTGAATGACCAGACTTTTCAGCACTGTCGCGACGACCCACGCCAAACCGCTCCAGAGTAACGCCGCACCAAGCTTGGGTAAAAATACAAAAACGGAACTCAGAAGTTCGTTCAGGGGTTGGGAGACCATGGTCAAGTTCAGAACATTCAATGCTCCGACCAATGCCACCAACATGATGAGCCAAAACGTTACGGTACCCAGAATTTTCTCGATACTAATGTCCGAGCTACCTGTCAACGTGCGCGATAAGCGATTGTCCAACTCCGTCTGATTCAATAGCTTTTGCACCGTACTGGATACTAAGAAGGCGGCTAACCAACCGACAACTAGGATTGCAACGGCTCCAAGCAAATTTGCTAAGATGATTCCGAGACCGACCGGCACCAGATCATTCAGAACTATAGCTAGGGGCATAGGAGCTGCCGTTAAGAGGCCGGAACTAACCGGATCCACCGCAGTATGTAAAACATTAATGATGCTCATATCAATTCCACCAACCAATCTTTTAAGTGAGAACTCAACGGGAGACTTATATTTTTTGATAAATATTAAACTTCAGAAGTCATGAAGTTAATAATTATCAAAAATTGTCTAGTAACAGATTCAAAACCGAGATGCAGAGGATTCCACAGTAATTATCAAATTTGTTTCAATAGACACAGGATAGAACGTCATTAACGACACACTTCAAGAGTTTAAAGGTATGCGTACGTAAGTTAAACGTTTTATCTGTACTAGACTTAAAACATTGATCTGACAAATACGCTAGGTTTTATCAGAATCTAAGAAATAATAGCGTTAAACCTCAAATTGCAACAGTGAATCAGGATACTCGTTGATATATTGGCACCTAATATTAACTAGCTTTAGGCCGATCGTTCAATCAATTCTTGGGTCTGGTGATGGCTTCAGGAAATTCTTATTCCTGAGAAATTACTCGAAAATTAATCAGAAATCTTAACCTTATTCAATTTCGCTCCCACAAGGCTTCGTTGACAGATCTAATCGATCTGACCTCGTGATAGAGTGCGTCATTTTGTCACTCCATACGTTACAATTCTTTAGCTTAATTGCAAGTCCCATCCCGCCCCACTCTGGAGCTATCCATGCTGCGCCTCGAAAAAATCAGCAAAACCTATCCCACAGGTGAAGTTCTTAAGGATATTAATTGGGAAGTTCGACCAGGCGATCGGGTAGGACTTGTGGGCGTGAATGGAGCGGGAAAATCGACTCAGCTCAAAATTATCATGGGCGAAATTGAGCCGACCACAGGCCAAATCATTCGACCCACCAGCTTGCGTATTGGCTATCTAAATCAAGAATTTGACATTGATGAGACTCGTACTGTTCAAGACGAGCTGTGGCGTGCGTTTGGGGATGTCAACAAGGTTCACGAAGCCCTGACTAAAATTCACCATGCCCTAGAAACGGCCACACCTGAACAGTTAGATAATCTGCTGGAAAAAATGGATAAGCTGCAACGGCAGTTTGAAGGGATGAATGGATACGGGATTGAAGCGAAAATTGGCAAAGTGCTGCCAGATATGGGCTTTACCTTAGAGGATGCCGATCGTTTGGTGAGTTCCTTTAGTGGCGGCTGGCAGATGCGGATGAACTTAGCCAAAGTGATTTTGCAAGAACCGGATTTGCTGCTGTTGGATGAGCCGACGAACCATCTGGATCTGGACACTATTGAATGGTTGGAAAATTATTTGCGTGGGCTGAATACTCCCATGGTAATTGTTTCCCATGACAGAGAATTCCTCGATCGTCTTTGCAACAATATTGTCGAAACCGAGCGTGGCATTTCCACCACTTACCTAGGTAACTACTCCACGTATCTGTTACAAAAATCTGAACAGAAAATCGCCCAACTCGCAGCCTACGAGCGTCAAAACAAGGAAATCGAAAAACAACAAGAGTTTGTCGAAAAATTCCGAGCCAGCGCCACCCGAAGCACCCAAGCCAAAAGCCGCGAAAAACAACTGGATAAAATCGATCGGATTGCAGCACCTGAGTCAGAAATACGCGGTCTGCGGTTTAAGTTCCCAGAAGCACCCCGCAGTGGCCGGGAAGTGGTGATGGTGGAGAATATGACCCACTTCTTTGGGGAGAAACTCCTTTTTCTTGGGACTGAATTATTAATTGAACGGGGCGACAAGATTGCGATCGTTGGCCCGAATGGTGCGGGTAAATCTACGCTTTTACGTCTAATTACAGGTAGCGAAATACCATCGGAAGGTGAAGTGAAACTGGGGGATCACAATGTTGTCATGGGTTACTTTGAGCAGAATCAAGCCGAAGCGCTGGATCTCGCCAAAAATGTAATGCAAACTATTCATGATGAAGTGCCCGATTGGACTAACGAAGAAGTCCGAACCATTTTGGGTCGATTTCTTTTTAGTGGCAGCACGGTGCGGAAAAATGTTTCAGCCCTCAGTGGTGGGGAAAAAGCCCGTTTGGCCCTCGCAAAGATGTTGCTTCAGCCTGTGAATTTATTGATTCTTGATGAGCCAACTAATCACCTCGATATTCCAGCGAAAGAAATGCTAGAAGGGGCGATCGCAGCCTATGATGGCACGGTAATTATTGTGTCTCACGATCGGTACTTTGTATCTCAAACTGCGACTAAGATTCTGGAAATCCGCGATGGTGAATTCCGGCTTTATCGGGGGGATTTCAAGTATTACCTAGACAAGATTGCTGAAGAAAAAGATTTGGCAAAACTATCGAGTATCGAAGCTACAAAAGCGGCTAAGGCTGATGCGAAGCGTGACAAACAAAAAGAAAAGGAGTCAGCGCGTAAGGACAAGAAAAAAGCAAGTTAAATGACGAATACGCCCCAGGGTTATGCCCCAATCTCGGCAATCCATACCTGAAATCGGTCGTTTTGGGCATATGACGCCCCAACTCTCTTGGAAGTCTTCGGAATCCTCTTTCTGACGACGATCTTTTTAGCTGTATTGAAAAGCTGTGCAAAGTTCGAGGCGAGTGGAAACGGATGTCATGCTTAATTATTGATACGCTCTATGAAGAGTGGCGTAATGAACCTATCCAGGAAGGTCGTGAAGAAGAGCAAGCTCGACAACGATCGCTCCTCCTTCGTTTACTGACTCGCCGGATTGGAGTCTTACCTGATGAGTGGTGCGATCGGGTCCGATCGTTGTCCATGGAACAAATCGAACGTTTGGGTGAGGCATTATTAAATTTTCAGGTTGCTGAGGATTTTCGAGTTTGGTGAAAAACTATAAATTAGTTTGTAAATTAATTTGTTCTTCTTGACATCCGATGGTTTTGTTTTGACGGAGCTTCTAGTTTGGAGTTAGAAGTATGGTGATTCGTATCCAAGATACAGGACAAGGGTTGAGTTCATTTGAGCACAGCTTTTTGGTGAAATGTCCAAAGTGTAATGCTTGTGTAGTCTCTCATTATCTTGATAATCGGAATAATGGGCAACGCTTTTGCTGTACTAAATGTGGAACATCGAAAGAGGGGCATTACCACTATCTTCTCTGGCTGCAAATAAGTTCTTGTGGACAAAATTTGTGGGCCTACAATCTACAGCATCTTGACTCGATCGAAGCCTTCGTCCGAGCGAAACACCGCGAACGCCATCACTTGAGAGGATGCTGCAATTCCAGCTTGTTCTCCCGTTTACCCAAGTGGATACAGTCTGCCAAAAATCGTGATGCTGTCCTCAGAGCAGTTATAAAATTACGCGATTCGGTTCCATCAGAAATACAAAAAATAAATACAAAAATACAGGTAGTTGAACGGAGGACGCTTTCCGATCGAAATTCTTGATATGCTGCTACAACCACAAAAAACGTTAATCGCCGCTATCTCCGCATGACTGTCACCACCGAAAGAACCATCACCACCTTTCCGCTCGCCGCTGTTGTCGGACAGGATGCGATTAAACTTGCACTATTACTCGCTGCTGTCGATCCTGGACTCGGAGGTGTGGTTATCTCTGGCCGACGTGGAACCGCAAAATCTGTCATGGCGCGGGCGATTCATGCATTATTGCCGCCGATCGAAGTCGTTGAGGGCAGCCTTGCAAACTGTGACCCCGAGAAACCCGAAACCTGGGACGACCTAACCCAAGCGCGTTGGAATGGGATCGCTGAAGTTCCTTGTAAAATTATTAAGTCGCCCTTCGCGCAAATTCCCTTAGGTATCACGGAGGATCGGCTTCTCGGATCAGTTGATGTCAGTCAATCCATTAAGCTTGGTCAAACTGTATTTCAGCCCGGACTTCTGGCGGAGTCAAATCGCGGGGTACTTTACATTGACGAGATCAATCTCCTTGATGACCAAACTGCAAATCTCCTGCTCAGTGCCCTAACCGATGGACGCAACATCATTGAGCGCGAAGGCATCAGTATGCAGCATCCCTGCACGCCCCTATTGATCGCCACCTTTAATCCAGAAGAAGGACCCCTGCGAGAACATTTACTCGATCGGATTGCCATTTCCCTTTCTGCTGATATGGTGTTGGGCCTAGATCAGCGAGTTGATGTCGTGCTGCAAGCGACCGAGTATGCAGCAGACCCGACCGCATTTTTGAAGCAGTATGAAGATGATATCGATGGCTTAAAAACGCAAATTATCCTGGCTCGCGAATGGCTCAAGGAAGTCACTATTACCAAAGAACAAATCCGCTATTTAGTTGATGAAGCCACTCGCGGCGTAGTTCAAGGTCATCGCGCTGAACTCTATGCCATTCGGGTCGCCAAGGCTCATGCAGCTCTTGAAGGTCGTAGTGATGTGACGGCTGAAGACCTCAGAAAAGCGGTTGAATTGGTAATCGTGCCCCGATCGACCGTCATTCAAGCCCCGCCCCCCGACGACCAACAGCCACCACCACCGCCGCCCCAAAATCAAGACGACTCCGACGAACCACAAGATCAGGACGAGTCTGATGAAGACCAAGACGACGAACAGGACGAAGACGAAACTCCAGACCAACCGGACCAGCCCGATATTCCAGAAGAATTTATCTTTGATCCTGAAGGCGTGATCCTGGATGATTCGGTACTTTATTTCGCGCAGAAAGCTAGTAAACAGGGAAAATCGGGCAGCCGATCGGTGATCTTTACGGACGATCGAGGTCGCTACATTAAACCTATTTTACCCAGAGGAAAAGTTCGTCGAATCGCCGTTGATGCTACATTACGCGCTGCTGCACCTTATCAAAAATCGCGTCGTATTCGCGCATTTGAAGCCGATCCCACCGGAACTAAACGCGTCTTTGTTGAGCAGATCGATGTCCGGGCTAAACGGATGGCCCGAAAAGCCGGGGCGTTGATTATATTCGTGGTTGATGCGTCGGGTTCTATGGCACTAAATCGGATGAACTCAGCAAAGGGGGCTGTTTTGAGTTTGCTGACTGAAGCCTATCAAAACCGTGACCAAGTGGCATTAATTCCCTTTCGAGGGGACGCGGCTGAAGTTTTATTGCCACCAACTCGATCGATCGAAGCAGCAAAACGGCGACTCGATCGACTGGCTTGCGGGGGTGGTTCGCCGCTCTCCCATGGGTTAACTCAGGCCGTGCGGGTTGGGGTGAATTCATTGCAATCTGGCGATATTGGTCAAGTTGTGATTGTGGCTATTACCGATGGCCGGGGGAATGTGCCGTTGGCCCGATCGCTTGGCGAGGAGATTCCAGACGGCGAAAAACCCGATATTAAAGCCGAACTCATGGACATTGCCATGAGAATACGGGGGACTGGAATGCAGTTTTTGGTGATTGATACTGAGAACAAATATGTCTCAACCGGAATGGCAAAGGAGTTAGCCCAGAATGCAGGCGGAAAATATTATCACTTGCCCAAAGCCACTGACCAAGCGATCGCAGGAGTTGCCCGTGATGCCATCATGGATATCCGATCGCGTTAAAAAGCTTAGGAACGAGCCTTAAATAAAATCAGTAATTCATGAATTCGATCGTCTACGCTCTAAACCACCCGCGAATAAATTGCAGTCTAGCAGCTCCGCCGCTAAGAAAAGAGAGATTTGCAAGTGATTCTTAGTCTCGGAGGGACTTTCGTTTCTAGAGCGCAATTTATTCGCGCGGTCTGCTCTAAATCTTTCAGCCATAAGCCCTCACTCTTTCATCTATCAGTTTGGTGATCTCGCTTAAATTCCTACTTAGGGGAAGGTCATCTTTCCCTTAGTGACCAGATATATCGAGCCAGGGAGCCAAAAAACTAAGAGGATTGGAAACTGGGAAAAGTCATGGTGGCGAACGCCTTCAACCAAGACGAAGATACACGACGCAACGCCATAGGCACCCACAATTCGTAAGGTCACTGGGTAGCTTTTGGGGAAAAAGCACATAATCGCGATCGCCCCAAGCAAGCTCTCACCAAAGATCAAGCCTTCGATGAGCTTCAAGTGCTGATCGGGAGGTAATGCCGTCAAGCGCTCTGGTGTTTGCCAGAACATCGAAAGACCAGCCAGGATGCAAAAAATACCCAGTATTTTCCAGATTGTCCTGTTCATATCAAGTCGTTCTCTCTCTAAAGAATGCTCACGTTAATCCTGACCTTTGATTGAGGGAAATTGTGCAACCGATGGGGGCAAAAATGCTCCGTTCAGTTGCGAACTCTAGAGTTACGCATCCTACCCTGACGAACAGGAAAAATATTGAATGCCAGTCCAAGATGCCTCTATCTTGCCAATCGTTAACGATAGCCCTGTCATCAAGATGCCCAAAACGATCAGACACTTCAAGATTGCGGTTATGGTCGCAACGTCTCCAGCCCGTAAGTCCAATTGCGTCGGCGATACTGGGCGAAACAGCCGTAAACAAACCTGGCTAAGCCCCATAGTGGAACACCCACCACGGCTAAGGCGATCGCAGCAACTATCACATCTGTAGTAATTCCATTAATAATACTGCCACTATCGCTCACTTGCTTGTTAATAAATGCTGCGTTAGAACATACAGTTGGAGGGCGAAGAATCTATTTTTGAGCGTTCTGTCAATTCTCAATGGCAATGAAATAGTTCGATTCAGCAGGCAATGCATCGTCAACCAGATGAGGAATGAGACCCATCGATATAAATGGATGGATAATAAATAGCAGTTCCGGTGTTGGATGGGAGGCTATCGTTATTCCCAATCATGTTGCCACCGGGCGTGGGGGTTTGCCATTCGGCAATGCCGATCGTGCCCCAAGCTGGAGTTTGGTCACAGGATGATCATGATGACGATACAGGAGATCAGAAATTGTCGGTGCTTAAGCTTGAACATAATCATTCTGGTTGTGGTTGAGAACTACACCGTAGACATCCAAAACCCGCAGTGTTGCTGGGTGATTTTTGGGAAAGAAGCACTCGATGGGCACCCAGTATCGCTCAGATAATTCTGTTCATATCAAATCGGATCGCTAGAGATATGCAAAGAATACCCACTTTAGCCCTCACTGTTGAGGCGGTGTAAACTCTGCTAGCCTCATACGAGGGTAGTTAAACCGCTTACCCCGCCATACCGTAAATCTGTAATGCCAAGCGGTTCATTTAAACCTTAAAAGGTGCTGATCAAGATGGTCAGTGCCTTTTAAGGTTTAAGCAGAAATGGAAAGGAGCCAGATCCCTTGGTATGCTTAAAGGGCTGATTTTCCCGCAATATCATGGCCCAATCGAATTCGCTGAAGAGTTACATTGCTACTAGATTGCTGTTGGCACCCTTGATGTTGTGGTTAATCACCTCTATTGTATTTTTATTAATGCGATCCACTCCTGGCGATCCTGTTGATGCATTGCTCGGAACCCGCGCACCCCAAGCCGCCAAAGAGGCTCTACGCGAACAATTAGGGTTGAATAAATCGCTATTGTTTCAATATTTTGATTACATGGGGACATTACTTCGTGGTGATCTGGGCAAATCTCTTTCGAGTCAAGGCGAAGCGGTCTGGAGCATTATTCAAGATCACTTTCCCGCAACAGTGGAATTGACAATTTTTAGTTTGGCGATCGCAGTTGTTGTGGGTGTGTTTGTGGGTGCATTGGGTGCCTCGCGACCTAATACTGTGTGGGATACTGGTGGGCGATTATTTGGAATTATTACCTATGCAATTCCATTGTTTTGGT
>JAYUEW010000127.1:0-11560 GCA_043739045.1 Synechococcales cyanobacterium | reverse complement strand
TTGGACAGCAGCTTTCCGATCGCCTTGGCTGGTCACAGGTTTAGTTGTAATCGCATCTTGAATTAAATCCAGCATTTCCGCACCCGTTTCATTGCGCACAACAATCCATTGAGAACCAAATTCCGCACCCATGTAGCCCACAACAATATCGGCCAACGCATTCGTATAGTCAAAACAGCTCAAACAAGACGGTGCAAACACATCTTTGAGTTCTTTGGTATTCAGTCCGAAAAATGGCACCAGTTCAGTCGAGCCGTCTTCGTATTTGAAATGAACATTAAAATCCTGCATGAACTCGTAATACACCACCGTTTCGGGCGATCGGCTAGTGGTATCCAAAAATTTCTGAAGTCCAGCACGACTCACATTATCAGTACAGGGTGTGCCCAAAACGTAAAGCTTTTCTAAGCCAATCTTGTCTTGAACTGCTCTCAGCGCTTGAATTTGACAGCCAACCCCGATGACGAGTAGGCGTTTGAGGCCAGATTGTTCAACGAGATCAAGAATATTGAGATTGGGTGAAAGAGTTGGCTTGTTAACCTTCGCGGCGAGAATATCTTCACGAGTTTTTGCAATCACAGGCACAGGCGTGAACCGATCGTCCGCCGCGCTTTGGACACAGACAACGCCTTCGACTAAGCCCCGTTCCAGCATTTCAATGGCAAGAGTACTGACAATTCCGGTCCACTGTGCGCCGGGAATGGGTTCTTTTTTGCGAGCCTGCATCATCGATTGATGTACGCCGAAGTAGAGTTCTTCTGGAGAGTCTAGGTTTCGACTGCGGCCATGAACCAGGGTTTCAAGCTTGTCAAATTGCTGATTGATAAATGCACAAGCCTCTTTTACATAGTGAATGTAGGAGGTGTCACAGAGTCCACACTCACTACACAGCTCTTTCGCAGGGCGACGGCTACCGGGTTTGAGGGCTTTGGATTTTTGGTGAGGCTTGTCGTTTGTCGAAGCGAGGGTCATGGGTTCGGCTTATATTCGATACCGTTTACCTTACCGCAAATCCGAGCTTCACTAGAGACTAAAGGCAGACTGGCGAGAGATTAATGTGATTTATGACAAGCGTGTTAGATCTTCACCGCAGCCTTTAGAATAGAAACTATGACGAGTTCGATCGAGTTCGATCGTTCAGATTTTTTCATCCAAGCTCAACAGGAGAAACCATGACTCAGGCAGTCGCAACACCCCCCCAACAGGGTATTTTAATGTCGGAAACTGCCTTAACTCAAGTTCGGACGCTGCGAGATCAGCAAGGGAAAGATCTTTGTCTGCGCGTTGGCGTTCGGGGTGGTGGTTGTTCAGGCATGTCCTACACGATGGATTTTGAAGAAATTGCTAATACGCGACCCGATGATGAAGTCTATGACTACGACGGGTTTAAGGTGATTTGCGATCCAAAAAGCCTGCTGTATATCTATGGCATGATGCTGGACTACAGCAATGCGCTGATTGGTGGTGGTTTCCAATTTACGAATCCCAATGCCAACCAAACCTGTGGTTGCGGTAAGTCGTTCTCTTCATAAGACTAGTATTGAATTCAGTTGAATTTAGTAAAGAACCCCGTTTCTACTACATACAGTAAAAATGGGGTTCTTGTTTTGAAGAGTGAAGATATTAGAGCGTAGAATTTAATTGGTTTGTATTGTCTTAAACTTGCATCGTCTTATTTAGTTTTCTCCTGACTATTTTTGTCGCCAGTAAAGGGTTGAACTCCCGTGGCTGGATAGTTATCATCATCTAGCCCAAAAATGCGACTCATGGCTTCTGACACGTAAGATACGGCGCTAGCAAAAAATCGTGGCATTCGCATAGAACAACCTCGTAAATATAGTTTTACTGATGAACAGGAATGAAGAGAAACCAGCATCAACAGGCTTGAGAATTGACCAAATATTGTTGAGATTTGATCTACTTAAACTATAGATCGATCGATCGTCATTCCATCATTTTGTATACGATTCTTCGTACAGCCTCACAAGATAAAGGTTAGTACAAAGGTTGGTTTTATTGTAAAAAACTATAATTAAGACCTGATTTCAAGATTACGATCGGACCTCAAGCAGAAAAAGCCTTAAGAAAAGCCTTGACTTTTGGTTAAAATCACCATAATAATAGGGCATTGTTGTTCAACTCCATTGCGATGAGCGCTGCCGTTACTCCTGAATTTACTGTGGAAGATTTGAGTCTGTTGACGGACCTCTATCAAGTTACGATGGCGGCTTGCTATGTGGGTGAAGGGCTTGAGGGGCGATCGGCCAGTTTTGAATTGTTTACGCGTCGGATGCCCGATGATTTTGGGTATTTGGTGGCGATGGGATTGGCAGAGGTATTGCGATATTTAGAGACCTTGAAATTTAGCACCATTCAAATTGCGGCTCTTCAGAAACTGGCACTTTTTGAGAATGCGCCCGATCGGTTTTGGGAAATTTTAAGAACTGGGGGATTTACAGGCACGGTGTGGGCGGTTGCTGAAGGCACCATTGTCTTGGCCAATGAACCGATTCTGCGAGTCGAAGCCCCACTTTGGCAGGCCCAATGGGTGGAGACCTATTTGTTAAATGTAATTAATTATCAAACGCTTGTGGCAACCCGATCGGCCCGAATGCGTGATGGTGCAGGGGATGCGGCAAAGCTCTATGAGTTTGGAACTCGGCGCGCCTTTGGTCCGCAGGCGGCATTGATGGCGGCCCGATCGGCGTTAGCGTCAGGGTTTGATGGGACATCTAATGTATTGGCGGCATTGCAATTAGGGCGAGTTCCGGTTGGGACTATGGCGCATTCATTGGTGATGGCATTGGCGGCCACTGAAGGCAGTGAGGCAAAAGCATTTGAGGCATTCGGTCGCTATTTCCCGACGGCTCCATTATTGATTGATACCTATGATTCGATCGCGGCGGCAAACATTTTGAAGGCAAACCCACCGAAGCACTTAACGGGTGTACGAATTGATTCGGGCGATTTGGTGGCATTGTCAAAAGAGATTCGGGATTTGTTGCCGGGGGTGGATATTGTGGCCAGTGGTGATTTGGATGAATTTAGAATTGAAAAATTGAAGAGTGAAGGGGCTTGTTTGGATGGTTATGGGATTGGGACGCAATTGGTGACGGGAAGTCCGGTGAATGGAGTCTACAAATTAGTAGAAATTGATGGTATTCCGGTGATGAAAGAAGCGGTGAATAAAATTAGCTATCCGGGACGTAAACAAGTATTTCGACGAATCAATGATGGGAAATTGTCCGATCGGATTGGGTTGATGGACGACGAGATTCAAGCGGGTGAAGTGGCATTACTTGAGAAGGTGATGGAGAATGGTCAACGATTGAATGCTGTTGAATCATTAGAAACAATTGCTAGGAGGACTCGATCGTCGGTAATAGCATTACCAAACGCAATGAGAAGCGTGAGGAATCCAGCGATCGTCGTTGCAGAGATTTCCCCTAGTTTGGATGCGTTGGTGGAGGAAACTCGGAGATCCCCCTAGTCTCTACACTCTTTGAGTATTTACAAAGATCTCTACTAATTACTATGACTCATCTAAAAATTGCGCTCTTTGGAACCAGTGCCGACCCACCAACTTATGGTCATTTGGCTATCTTAGAATGGCTAGCACGTCGCTATGATCGGGTTGGGGTATGGGCTTCAGATAATCCGTTTAAAATGAATCAAACCGCTCTTTCCCATCGTAATCAAATGCTGCGATTGCTCACGATGACCCTAGAAGATAAAAGTCCGAATCTTCAAGTTCACCCAGAATTAAGTTATCCACGTACAATTACTACCGTGCATCGTGCCCGTGAAATTTGGCCGCAAGCGAAGTTTACGTTTGTTTTGGGTGCTGATTTATTGCCGCAATTGACAACCTGGTATCAAGCTAGAGAATTGCTAGCTGAAGTTGATTTACTCGTCATTCCGCGATTGGGATATGCCATTCTTCCTGAATCAATTGCTTGTATCGATCGCTTAGGCGGCACGATGACGATCGCGGATTTAACAACTCCCAATGTCTCATCCAGCGCCTACCGAAATTACGTCAAGCCCGACGCTGTTCCACCGTCCGTGCAATATTACATCCAACAGGAGAACCTATACTCATGCCACATCGTTTGAGTTCTGTACCCAATCGTCAACGTAAAGGGAATCGATCGGATGATTACTGTGATGAATTGAAGTTAGCTGATTTTAGAGTCGGGGTTGATAATGTAATTTTTTCAGTAGATACTGATTTGAAACGATTGCTAGTCTTGTTGGTAATGCGACAAGAAGAGCCGTTTTTGGGGCAGTGGTCTTTGCCCGGAACCTTGGTGCGAAATGGGGAATCATTAGAAGCTGCCGCCGATCGTATTTTGGCTGAAAAAATTCGGGTCCAAAATCTCTATCTTGAACAGCTCTATACCTTTGGTGGACCCGTGCGTGATCCCCGAGAAGCCGAGGTAAGTTATGGCGTACGATATTTGTCTGTTAGTTATTTTGCTTTAGTTCGGTATTCGGAAGCTGAATTGATTGCCGATGGTGTTAGCGGCATTGCCTGGTATCCCATGAATCAGCTCCCCGAATTAGCCTTTGATCATTCAAAAATTATTCAATATGGCCATTGTCGATTGCGAAATAAATTAGAATATAGTCCTGTTGCATTTGAAGTGTTGCCAGATTTATTTACATTAAGCGATCTCTATCAACTTTATACCACCGTATTGGGGGACCATTTTTCTGACTATTCCAATTTCCGATCGCGTTTATTAAAACTAAAATTCTTACAAGATACAGGCGTAAAAGCCTCCCGTGGGGCAGGTCGTCCCGCGAGTTTGTACAAGTTCGATGCTGAGGCATTTGAACCTTTAAAAGATAAGGCACTAGTTTTTATTTAGGGAGTCGGTTCCCTAGTCCAGTATCGTCCACACTACAACTCACATCCATTATGAAAATCACGATCGCTCAACTGAACCCAACCATCGGCGACCTCCGCAGCAATGCTCAAACTATTTTAACGATCGCAATCGAAGCCGCAAACAATGGAGCGAATCTTCTCCTAACGCCTGAGTTGTCTCTTTGTGGCTATCCTCCCCGAGATCTATTGCTAAAGCCAGAATTCATTGATGCAATGCGATCGGAACTTGAACAATTAGCCGCAGATTTTCCAGAAAACTTGTCTGGATTAATCGGGTTTGCAGAGCGCAATCAAAATGCAGAAGAAAAAGGTGAAAAACCTCTTTACAATAGCATTGCATTAATTCAAAACAATCAAATAAAACAAATTTTCCATAAGCATCTACTACCGAATTATGATGTATTTGATGAGGTAAGATATTTTCAATCTGGCGAATTGCCAAATCATTTTAAACTAAATGGTATTCATATTGGTGTGACTATTTGCGAAGATCTTTGGAATGATGAAGAATTTTGGGGAAAACGCGCCTACGGTATGAACCCGATCGCCGATCTTGCCTCCCTAAATGTAGATTTCACCGTCAACCTGTCGGCATCGCCCTATACAATTGGCAAGCAGCAAATTCGCGAACGGATGCTAACTCATACGGCAATCCGATTTGATCAACCTATTATTTATGTCAATCAAGTTGGTGCAAATGATGATCTGATCTTTGATGGTGGGAGTTTTGTTGTAAATCGGGATGGCATATTGTGCGATCGGGTTCCCCAGATGAAACCGTGCAATCATACAATTCGTTGGGAAAATCAGAAATTTGTATGCACAGACCCGATCGCTCCTATTTTAAATCAATCCGCCGAACTCTATGCAGCCTTGGTTTTAGGGGTACAAGACTACGCCCGTAAATGTGGATTTAAACAGGCATTACTGGGATTGAGCGGCGGGATTGATTCGGCCTTGGTGGCAGCGATCGCAGCAGATGCATTGGGCGCAGAGAATATATTGGGAATCTTGATGCCCTCGCCCTATAGTTCAGATCATTCTATTAGTGATGCTAAACAACTCGCAGAAAATTTAGGCATTAAAACGCAAACCGTACCGATCGAACCTGTGATGAAACGCTATGACGAATCCCTGGCTGAAATCTTCTCTGGGACAGAGTTTGGCATAGCTGAAGAAAATCTCCAATCCCGGATTCGGGGAACATTGCTGATGGGGATTTCAAATAAATTTAATTACTTGTTGATTACAACGGGAAACAAATCTGAGATTGCGGTCGGATACTGTACATTGTACGGCGATATGAATGGTGGATTAGCGGCGATCGCAGATGTCCCAAAAACGAAAGTATATGCTCTGTGTGAATGGTTAAATCGGACTACGGAAGTCATTCCCTCAAACATTATTACTAAACCCCCCAGTGCTGAATTAAAACCTGGACAACTCGACCAAGACTCGCTTCCAGACTATGAAATCCTTGATGATATTCTCGATCGGATTGTTCAAAACCGTGAATCCCTGGACCAAATTGTTGCCGCAGGTCACGATCGTACAATTGTCGAAAAGATTTCACGACTAGTTAAGATTGCAGAATTTAAACGCCGCCAATCTGCACCCGGTCTGAAAGTCACCGATCGAGCCTTCGGTACAGGCTGGAGAATGCCGATCGCGCAACGTTGGGGATAATGCGGTGGATGAGATGAACTTGGGGGTACATTCTAGGGCGATCGATTACTCAGATGGGGCAAGATCGGCGGCATGGCCAAAAACGCGACCCTATCTCGCTACGCCATCAGATCTGTGCCCAAATCTGACCGGTGGTGGCTAGAGTATCAAGAAGGGGTCAACGTGCTACCAGAGGACACAAGTTACCGCGCCAAACGTGTCACTGAAGGTATTGATGCCAAAACCCTTCAAAAAAAGGCTAGGAATGAAGATTTAGCGATCGCGAATGCGCTTGGCTCGGGTTTGATCGGTGAGGGATCCGGCCAGGTCGTTTAGGTTTTTACGGGCGATCGATCGGCCTTCTAAGGCTTCTAGCATTTCTGGATCGGCTTCTAAGGTTTGGGTAAAAGATTCGGCAGCAGGTTTCCATTGCTGTTGTTTAATTAGGATTAAGCCTCGTCCGAGATTGGCTGAGGCTAATGTGGGGTCGGTTTTCAATGCAAGGTCGAAGTCTTTTAGGGCTTGATCGTTTTCACCCTTTTCTTGATGGGCAGAGGCTCGTGCTGAGTAAGCTAGGGAAAATTCTGGGTTGAGCCGAATGGCTTCTGAGAAGTCTGCTATTGCTAATTTTAAATTGTTTTGTTTGGTATGGGCTAGACCTCGGCTGTAGTAGGCAGGGGCGTAGTTTCGATCGAGGTCGATCGCTTGGGTGAAGAGGTCGATCGCGTTTGCATTGGCATATTGATAACCCTCATTTTTTTTAGCTTGAGTCAAAATGCTCGTTCCCGCTTCCATTAGCTCCTTTAATGTCTGCGGCTTTTTGGCCGCCTGCTGCTGAGGAACTGGCACTCTGGTGGGGGATGCTAATCCAAATTGAGGAAGTGCTGGGAGAGGGATCGGTTGATTGGAAGTGCTGGCTGATAACAGGCGAGCATCCCATTCATTAGCAACTTGAGCGTCACCCTTAGCATTGGTTAGATCTCCAAAAGCGACAAGGTTCTTACAGCGCTCACGGTAGATACCACTTTGTTGAAGAGGTATTCTTGTTATCGGAGCAATCATAATGGCATTGGTATAGTCTGCGATTGCCTCATTCTTTTTACCCTGAAAGGCATAGATTCGCGCGCGCGAAACATAGAGTGGTGCAGTACCCGTGAATACACCTAATGAGTAACCTAAGTCGATCGGTGCTGGTTCTAGATGAGGACCGGAGGGTAGATTTCTGGATGATGGGATGTAGACAAGAGATAGGTTAGGCTCAATTGATTGCTTTGAAAAAACTGGTTCTGCATACTCAGGAGACTTAGCGCTTTGATATAGCGGTCTATCTTCAGATAGTGCGATCGATCGACTGTATTCTGTGATTGCGTTATCCCAATCCTTCAGTTCACTATATGATCTTGCTCTGATTGTATGAATAAACAGAGCATTTTCAGGTTGCATTACCAGTAACCTGTCATATATCTGTATTAATGCGTTCCACTGCCTGCTGAGTGAGTAAAGATAGGCTTTATCTTTTAAAAAACCGACTTCATTTGCGGGTTCTAGTTGGCGTAGCCGATCGTAATCTGCGATCGCTAAATCATACCTTTTTTGCCCAGTATGCAATTGTGCCCGATTACGGTATGCATCAATATAATTAGGTGCAAGGGTGATCGCTCGGTTTGAGAAATCAATCCTTTCATCGGCTGTTCGACCAGAATAAAAGTTGGTTGCTCTGGTATGGAAATCGAAAGCTGTTGTGGGTTTCCTCTCTGGTTCTTGAGGAGGAAAAGAAGATAGATACTCGGGTATGTTTGGTTCAGATAGCCGCTCCAACCCGCTAGTTGGAGTTCTTGGGGTAAAGTTAATGTCTTGTGGGGGTGGATTACAAATCCGATCGCCTAACGATTCAGCATTGGCGGGAGCAGCGATCATACAAATCCCAAGAACAACTCCAAGCGGTGCGTGAGTCCAGCGGAACAATTTCTGAACAAGACAACAATTCATCATCCGATCGACCTCACACAGGCTTGAACAATTACTGATTGAGAGAAGTATATCAAGTTTCGAGAAGAAGTGTGGCTCAAGCTTGGCTCACTTTCCCCCGATCGGGCCTGCCAAGCTCAAGTACTATCTCTTGCAAAGTCCAGAATTAGAAGACGATCGAAAGATGTGCGGGTTTAAAAATTAAGAATGGAAGAGTGGTTTGATTTGTGATTCTGGAGGGGCGATCGATTTGTCAAATTATCATTCAACCTCAAAAATCAATCGTTCTAATTGCGACTGTCTAACGATCGATGAGAGCGTACCAGATTTTAATTGTTTATGATTTGGGACTGGAATCGTAATCGTTGTTTCATCAGTCTTCCTCTGCATCATTACATGGCTACCTTTCTGTCGAACCTTGACAAAACCATACTGGCTGAGAAGTTCACAGATCTCCTTTCCAGAAAATGTCTTCAATTTAGCCAACACAAACCTCTAACCGGGTGATGAAGACTTCCGATCGCAGTCTACTAGCTATCTCCTTAGGATCTGCAACCTCAAAGAACAGTTCGATCGCTTCGATTAAATTAATTCTAGCTTCTTCGACGGTATCACCTTGGCTAGCAATATCCAGTTCAGGACACAGGGAAACATAACCATCATCTTCTCGTTCAATTAATGCTGTAAATTGTTTGAATTGTTTCATACTGAAAACTCTTAAAACTATTACTCATGTTAACTATAGCAGTTTTATAACAATCTTCGCCTACAATCCACCTCGCGAATGAATCGCAGACTAATAGCGAAAGCAGCTCCGTAGCTAAGAGATGGATGAAATGCGATGGTTCAAAGATTGGAGATAAACGATCGAATTTGAATTGGTGATTTTGGAGGGACGATCGATCTACAAATAGGTTCCTAGGGCGATCGGTGGAAGCTCGAAAGGGGCGATCGAATAGCTCTATTAATCGATCACTTCCGATCGAACGTCAACTTATCATTTACGCAATCAATCAAAATCGTATCTCCCGCAGAAAAGGTTTGATCCAATAGTTTAGTTGCGATCGGGTTCTGGAGCTTACGTTGAATCGCACGACGCAGGGGACGGGCACCATAGGCTGGGTCATAGCCTTCTTCTGCAAGATACAATCTTGCCGCTGGCGTAATCTTCAGCGCAATTTTCTGATCTGCCAAAAGTGCTTCAATTCGATGAATTTGTAACCCAACAATACTCCCAAGTTCCGCACGGCCTAAGGGATGGAATATAATGGTTTCATCAATTCGGTTGAGAAACTCAGGTCGGAATTGTTTGCGCAATGCACCCATAACACGCGCTTCTAACTCGGGATGATTCCGATCGTCCGATGACAATTCCAGAATATCCCCACTTCCCACATTACTCGTCATAATAATTACAGTATTGCCAAACGCCACTGTACGGCCCTGACCATCCGTAATTCGGCCATCATCGAGCATTTGCAAAAAGATATTGAATACATCAGGATGGGCTTTCTCCATCTCATCTAACAAAATAACCGAATAGGGTTTACGACGCACCGCTTCCGTCAATTGTCCGCCCTTCTCCGAATCCACATATCCGGGAGGCGATCCGATCACTCGCATCACTGAATTTTTTTCCATATATTCCGACATATCCAGCCGAATCATCGCGTCTTGCGTATCAAACAGAACTTCCGCCAAAGCCCGTGCTAGCTCCGTTTTCCCAACACCCGTTGGACCCAAGAATAGAAATGATCCGATCGGACGATTTGCATCTTTCATTCCCGATCGTGCCCGACGAATGGCCGATGCCACAGCTTCGATCGCATCTTCTTGGCCAATAACTTTTTGCTGCAAATGAGATTCCAAATTCAATAGCTTTTGGCGTTCAGATTCAACCAAACGACTGACTGGAATCCCCGTCCACATGGCCACGATTTCGGCAATATCAGATTCATTGACCTGTTCACGAGCAAGCGTCGATTTTGAAGACTGCATCGCCGTAATGTCTGATTCTTTTTTGGCATGTTCCGCTTCAAGCTGTTGCAATTCATACTGCAAGCGGTACATATTGTTGTAATCAAATTCCCGTTCGGCCTGTTTGATTTGCGTCCGGAGTTGTTCCTCTTTTTTTAAATCATCATTGCGTTCATCAAGTAAGGCTTTTTCAGTCTCCCAACGGGTCGTCAAATCTGTTTTCTTCAATTCAAGATCTTCGATTTCATTCTCAATTTTTTCAATCCGAAGTCTAGACGAATCGCTCGTATTTTTACCTTCGTCAGAAAGCGATCGCTTTTCCATTTGCAATTTCGTCAGCCGTCGCTCCATCATCTCCAAATCAGCAGGCTTTGATGTGACTTCCATCTTCAGTTTTGCCGCCGCTTCATCCACCAAATCGATCGCCTTATCCGGCAAAAAACGATCGGCAATATAACGCGATGACAATGTTGCAGCCGCCACCAATGCAGCATCCGAAATCTTTACACCATGATGCGCTTCATACCGTTCCTTCAACCCACGCAAAATCGAAATCGTATCGTCTATGCTGGGCTGCTCCACTAAGACTTGTTGAAAGCGCCGATCGAAGGCTGGATCTTTTTCAATATAAGTCCGATATTCATCAATAGTCGTCGCGCCAATACATCGCAATTCACCCCGCGCCAACATCGGCTTCAGCAAATTACTCGCATCCATCGCGCCCTGACTGCCCCCGGCCCCCATAACCGTATGCAATTCATCAATGAACAATACAATTTGCCCTTCAGAATCCATCACCGCTTTCAAGCACGATCGCAAACGTTCTTCAAACTCACCTCGATACTTAGCCCCAGCAATCAACGATCCCATATCCAATGAAATCAATTGCTGATCCTTTAATGAATCCGGCACCTGACCATCCGCAATTCGCGATGCTAAACCTTCTGCGATCGCCGTTTTTCCGACTCCCGGCTCCCCAATCAACACCGGATTATTTTTACTGCGCCGCGACAGCACCTGAATCACCCGACGAATTTCCTCATCTCGACCGATCAC